>CAZIAN010000042.1:0-19168 GCA_964537355.1 uncultured Pirellulales bacterium
CATATTGTTGATGCATTTAATATATTGAGGATATTTGCTCTCAAGGTCGGAATAATCCATCTGGCAGGCCTTATCTACATTGGCGTCTGCATCATAAATAAGGACTTGATGGCCTTTGTCGCGCAAAACAGCAGCCAGATAAGCAAGACCTAAGGGGAAATAGCGATTATAGTATTTGATAAACCTATAAAACGGCGGGTCAATTAAAAGCACCTTCATTATTTTTGTCTATCCTTGACAGCCTTTATTAAAATAATGGTCAATATGGGTAAACATCATGAGGAAAAAATTCTTATCATGAGTGCCATAACGAATGTTTCTCCTCAAATATTGTTGTCAGAGATACATAGATAATAGACAACTAATAGGGTAGCACAGTTGCAGTTAGTGAATAGGAAACTATGCGTCATTCCTGGAGTTATTCCGGTAGAGTTCCTTATGTGAAAGTATTTGCGAAACAGCCTTGTTAACGCTAAAGGTTTTTTCCAGTACGGCTCTGGCGTTGTTGCCCATTTCCCGTCGAAGGTCAACGTCTGCTACCAGCCGCTGAGCATAGTCACAAAATACCCTGTGCTCTCCTGCTAAGCAGATGAAACCGGCATTTGACTCTTCTATGATTTGTTTCAAGTCATTACCGGGATTGATGCATGCCAGTATCGGCATAGAAAAGTACATATACCCGAGCATCTTGCCCGGAAAATTATGAGTTTTCAACTGATAGTCTAAAGAAATTAGTCCTATGTCAAACTGTGAGAGCATGCCGAGATACTCATCCTGTGCTACGGCTGGAAGGATCGTAATATTGCTCATCTGTTTTTCTTTGATCATGGCTTTCAGACGGGGCACTTCACTGCCATCACCTACAAGAAGGAAGTGTGCTTGTGAGTTGTCACGCATGTTTTCGGCGAGGCGAATGATATTATCCATATCCTGAGCAACGCCAATATTTCCACCGTAAAATAAAACCACCTTGTTCTGTAGTCCCAATTTCTCTCTGTCATTTCTTTGAATAATCTTTTTTTCGTTTGCCGTTGTCCAGTTATACAAGACCTCCAAATTGTACTTATCTGCAATTCCCTGTTCTGAGAAATATTTCAGATTTTCCGGTGATTGGACCGCGATAATATCGGCTGCTGCGTAATGCTGTCGCTCCTTGAACCGAAAAAATCGGCATATTAGCCCTTCCTTCATCTCACCAGTATCGACAGCCCATTGAGGAAAGATATCTCGCTGAATCAGATAGGTCTTGCAATTCCAGAGCTTTTTGAGCTTTTTAATCAGAGATGCAAAGAAGATGCTTGGAGCGTACAATACAATTAAGTCACACTGATTTGATTTAAAAAAGCTTTTGCCTGTTTTCCAAATAATGGATGATAATCTTATTTCATTTATAGCCCTGGTTATCCTTTCGGACCCTTTAATCGGGCATGTCCGAACTCTATGAATCGTCAGTCCTTGCTCAACTGTGACTTGGCTTTGTGTAGTCAAGGCATCATCTGGAGCCGTAATAATTACCTCATGTCCCTGACGATGAAATTCCACTCCCAAGTCGTGAACAAGCTTTGCGCTGGATTTCTTATAGGGAAAGTAACAGTCAACAACGATGAATATCCTCATAGTTAGCGTTCAGTATTCAAGCAGCTCAGCTACACATACTTATGCCAGACGGTTCGATTGACATAATCAGTGTAACTGATAATAATGCGAACAACTTTCTTGGAGATGTTTTCACTTCCATAGTCACTCACCAGTCGAAATGTCCGCACATTGTGTTCAAACTGTTTTGTCACGACCTCGATGGACTGCAAAACTCGCTCACTCTTAAGTCCACACATAATAACAGTTCCCTCGTCCATTCCCTCCGGGCGTTCATGAGCCTGTCGGATAGTAACCGCGGGAAAATTCATTATGGAAGACTCCTCTGTTATTGTGCCGCTATCACTGACGACACAAAAAGCATTGGTTTGAAGGCAAACATAATCCGGAAAACCTAGGGGTTTAAGAAGGCGTATTCGTTTGTCCAACTCGCAAGAGATTTGCGGTGATTCGAGGCGATTGCGTGTTCTCGGGTGCGTTGAAATAATCACGGGCATATCATAAGTTTCTGCAATTGTATTGAGAGAGTATAGCAGATCATTAAAATTGGTGTCCGAATCGATGTTTTCCTCGCGATGAGCACTTACGACAAAATACCTGGTGGGGTGCAGCTTAAGCTGCTTCAATATGTCCGAGGCTTCAATATCGGCTTTATAATACTCCAGGATTTCCTTCATAGGAGAGCCGGTTTTTATAATTGTCTCAGGCCTGATCCCTTCGGCGATAAGATACCTTCGAGCATGTTCGGTATATGGCAAATTGATGTCACTAATGTGATCGACGATTTTTCGGTTAATCTCTTCCGGAACCGTTTGGTCAAAACATCGGTTGCCGGCCTCCATATGAAAAACTGGAATTTTTCTTCTTTTGGCCGAAATAGCAGAAAGACAACTATTCGTATCGCCCAATAGTAGCAGGGCATGGGGTTTTTCTTTTGCCATTACGTAATCAGACTTTGTTATTACGTTGCCAATAGTTTCAGCTGTAGTACTACCTGCAATCCCAAGAAAGTAATCTGGTTTTGTCAATTTTAGTTGTTTGAAGAAAATCTCATTGAGTTCATAATCATGGTTTTGGCCGGTATGTACCAAGATATGCTGAACGTGGCACTTTAGCTCGGCAATGACTCTACTAAGCTTAATCACCTCAGGCCGTGTGCCGACGATAGTCATAATTTTCATTTTCTTTGATGACTTGGTTTTTCTATTCATCTCAACAGCTCTTCTGTCTCAGTCAGCGATCCGCTAGGTACGTTCAGGTCATGTTTATTCATAAGTTCAATCGTGCCTTCCAAATCAAGAACATTATCTGAACTGCAGAACTCACTGTCCAAGGCATTTGGCGCTTCTTTATTTACAGTTCTCAATTCAGGGAGCATAGGTAAAATTACGTAGTAATCTCCACGTTTTATGACATGATGACATTCTTCTTCGCTGACAAGAATCTCGTGCATTTTTTCACCCGGTCTGATACCAATAATCTCGGTTTCGATCTTCCGTGAACCTATAAGGGCCTTTGCCATATTTTCGACCGTGGCTGATTCTACTATTGGAACATAAATTTCTCCTGCTTTACCTTCTGAAATCACTGCAAAGATGGTATCAACTGCCTGGTCGATACTGAGAAGAAATCTTGTCATATTCGCAGCTGTTACTGTAACAGGACCCCCCGATTTTATCTGCTCGTGAAAAAGTGGAATCACCGAACCTCTTGATGCCAGGACGTTTCCATATCGAACACAGTTGAATCTTGTCTTGGAGTTCAAGATGTTGGCTGATACGAAGATTCTCTCATGAATTGCTTTGCTCATGCCCATTACGTTAACGGGTTTGCAGGCCTTATCTGTACTGATTCCGACTACTGTATCTACAGAATAGCCGTTTTCTCGTATTGCACGAACAATATTCGCCGGTCCGAGGCAGTTTGTCCTGAGTGCCTGTTCCGGGAAGTACTCACAAAGGGGCACCTGCTTTAACGCCGCTGCGTTAATAACAATATTTGAGTCTTTAACCGCAGAGCAAACATCCGCATAATTTCTGACATTTCCAATACGAAACTCGAGAAGTTGTCTAAAATTGTTATAGATGACTTCGTCGGTTGTCACTTTCCTGTGCATATATGAGACCCGCATTGCCTGTTGTTTTGCTTCGTCCCTTGACATAATGATGACTTTGCTGGGTGTTCCAAGCTCGTCCGTGAGAATTCTGCGCACTAACACTTTACCAAGGGAACCCGTCCCCCCGATTACCAGAATACTTTTACCTTTAAAAATCATTTAATGCTCCTTAGGAGATGTTTTTGGGGGTTGATGGTTCTAATCGTCTGTTCTCATACTATAATAATCTGTCGGGTCTTTATACATCGTACGGATCATTTCTTTCCAACTCGGCGCGATATAACCGGTTGTTTGTGAAAATCTATCCATGTTTAAACTGAGATCACAGCAAAATTCCTTATCACAGGTGATATTCACATCTAATTCAAATATCTCCTTAACCAAATGCAGCAGATTATACTTAGTAATAGGCTTGCTTGCAACCTGATAAACTCCACAGATATCCGGGTAGTTCTTTATAATCAAGGCAATTATTCTTGCCAATTCTATAGAGGTAAAGCCGGTATAAACTGCTTTTTCAAATCCTCTGACGGTCTTTTTCTGCTGCGCCAGGAACCATTCAATCAGTCCGTGAGTTGGTGTCATTAACTCTCGGCCGATGAAGGAGGTGCGCAGCGTCACGGCCGCTGTTTCTTCGGAAGTCGTCTCTCCCAGGAATTTGGACTTTCCATAAAGATCACGGGCATCAGAGAAATCGTTTTCACGGTAACCGCCGCGAGTGCCATCAAAGACACAATCGGTACTGATTGTAATCAATCTTGTCCCAATATCAGCACAAAGAATTGCCAGCTTGTGAGGCAACAAAGAATTAATGGCAATTGACAGAAATGCGTTATTCGCCTCCTTCAACTGCTTGACAATTCCGATGCAATTAATAATGACATCAGGACCTACATTCCGAATTGCCTGTTCCAATTTCTCATTATCGAGCACATCCACGCCGCCAATCAGAGTTACATTTTTAAAGATTTGGTTATACTTATCGTAAAATCCCGTATCTTTTTTGACGGTACCGATAATCTCATGCTCTGAAAGGCATTGACACAACTTATGCCCTAACATGCCCCCAGCTCCTAAAACAAGAACTCTGCTCATTATATCAGCATTTCCCGAATTATACTCTTTTTTTCTTCTATAGCTTAACCTACGTTATTATATGATATGTGCCGGATGGAATATTTATATTTATTTAATTCCTCGACCCACAAGGATTCCAATTCGGAAGACTTCGATGTTTTTCATCCCGACATCTGTAAACCAGCGATTTAAATATTTCAGTGTTTGGGGATGGTCGTGTTTTGGGCTGAGCATATCAAAAGTATCTAAAATTGACCACTCCCGCAGTTGGCGTTGTGAAAGTGGATATACTCCTTCGTAATTTACTACGGGAATAATATACTTAAGTTTACGGCCAATCAACGGTATGCGCCCCATAAGTAAACTGATCGGAAGAAGGAAATTGACGAGGCTTTGAACAATCGGAAAAAGACGTTCATGTGAAAGCCTTTTGGTAATAATACGCATCCAGTATTTCGGCCAAAAAATATTATGGAACAACTTTGGATAAATATCGACCGCCAGCTTTCCCATGGGCTTGAGTTGTAAAGGTAAGACGTTAAACGCTTCCTTTGGATTGGGTGTATGTTGTAAAACTCCAAAACAATAAACAAAATCGAATGTTTCCGGAGCAAATGGAAGGTGATAGATGTCTGCTTGGACCACTTCAAGATTGGGGTGATTGGGCATGTTTTCCCAGCAGGCCTCTACCGAGTTCGAGTAGTCAACTGCAACGACTTTAGCTCCACAACTCAGGGCGATCTCCGTGAAGCGGCCCGCTCCACAGCCAACATCCAGAACTAATTTACCTTTAAGTTCCTCGTGTTTCCAGCCAGAGTGAGCAAAAAAGCGATTTTTGGAAATTGATAATCCTGAATGGCTGTCAAGTTGCGTTTTCCTGAAAAGGTTCCACTGAAAACCGAAGTTGGCCAAATCATGTTCGTCTGAAACAAACCGTGGTATGTTTTTTATGACGGGATATTTGTGCCGGCAGTTATTGCATGCCAGAGTACCGTTCTCAACTTGGCCAGGTGTTTCGACATAATCCTCCAGAAGAAGTTTATTATGACAATTCGGACATCTGACAATCTCAAGGAATTCCTGCTTAATATTTTTCACCTTTCAATTATATCGAATTCCATAGTTTCTTCGCCACAATTCAAAGATTACCAGTGCAAACAATCGCTGGGAATTCAAAAAACCACGGCGCTGATAGTCGATTAATTGGCGAATGATGGTCTGGTCGAACAAATTACTGTCTGCCTCTCGGAGCACTTGCTCAAAATAAGTACCCCAGCTTCCTTTGAACCATTGGTGTAAAGGCATAGTAAATCCTTGTTTGCGTTTTAGGTCTAATTGTTTAGGCAACAGACTTTTTGCTAAACGGCACGGGAGAATTTTGCGTTTGCGTAGTGTTGCTCTGAAGCTGTCCGGTACCTGTCGAAAGGCGAATTCAATGATTCTATGGTCCAGGTAGGGCGAGCGAATCTCAAGTGAAGCCAACATGCTTGCTCTGTCGACTTTCACAAGGATATCTTCCGGCAGGTACGTTAAGAAATCGACGGAAGTCGCCATTTGTAAAGGCGTGGCGGTTGAATCACAAAGGGCGGCTTTGAATAATTCGGGAGAGGTCTGCCCTAAGTTTGCTTTTGACCATACAGGAGCCAATAACCGCTGGCGCATTCCGGCGTCAAAGTATGTATTGACCTGAGCGATGCTATTGGGAAGTTCAGATAGGCATCCAAGAATATAGTTTCTTCCTTTGAGACCGGGTGGCAGGAGTTTGCCGGCGGCTTTGTACATGAGAGGTCGTAATGGATGGGGAGTAAAACGCCTTAAGCGGTTCTGGTGTTGCACCCAACAGTGATGAGGATAACCGCCAAAGAGTTCGTCACCGCCGTCTCCACCCAATGCAACTGTGGCATGTTGGCGAATCAGGCGTGATATAAGGTATGTCGGTACCATCGAGGAATCGGCAATGGGTTCATCATATTGATTTGCTAAATCCGATAGCACGTCTATCGAGGTCGGTTCCATTTCCAATTCAGTATGGTCTGTTCCGAAATGTGAAGCCACGAGGCGGGCATAGGGACGCTCATCGTATTTGTCATGTCCCGGAAAGGAAATAGTAAATGTTTTGACCGGTTTAGAAGCTACTTCAACAGCCATAGCGGTGACCAGGCTGGAATCAATCCCTCCACTGAGAAGAATTCCAACCGGCACATCCGCAATCAAACGCAAGCGAACCGAGTCTTTGAGTAGCTCTTGAAACCGGCTTACTAATTCACTAACATCGCTGGCATTCGTTTCAAAGAATGTGGGCAATCGCCAATATTGTCGAATCATCAGTTGGTCAGTCTCAACATTATAAGTCATCATATGACCGGGAGGTAGCTTATAAAAACCCTTCAGAATGCACATTTTTCCGGGGATATAACCATAAGCAAGGTAAAAGTTTAGTGCTTCGAGATCGAGTTCTCGTGGGAAAGCAGGGTCTGCCATGAGTGCCTTAAGTTCAGATGCAAACGTGAGCCTGCCATTCGAGTGGTAATAAAACAGTGGTTTTTGACCGGCCCGGTCCCGAGCAATAAATAATCGTTTTTTTGATTTGTCATACAATGCAAAGGCAAACATTCCATTGAGCCTTTCGAGGCAGTTTTCGCCCCAGGCCTGGTAGGCCTGTAGGATTATTTCGGTATCACTGTTTGTTCGGAAGCGGAAACCCATTGATATTAGTTTGTCACGCAATCGGCGGTAATTATATATCTCGCCATTAAAAACTATGCAGAATTGATCGTTTATATCAGTCATTGGCTGGTGACCTGCCTGTGAGAGGTCGATAATCGACAGACGTCGATGGGCCAATCCGACACAGCCTTTAGGGTCAAACCAAAGCCCTGCATCATCCGGCCCTCGATGACACATAGTGTCCCGCATAATCGAAAGGAGTTTTTCATCGACCTTTATATTTCGAGATGCCGTTCCAACAATGCCACACATTATAAAACTGAGTTTTTCATAGCCTCGCTGTCTTTTGGATTGTAAAAAATATTCTTGATTTAGGGCCAGCTTGAAATAAGTTTATTGCTGATTCACCTGACTATCGGGATGTTCACTTCTTTGGTATAAAAAATATCCATCTTCTGACTTGACAAGTTCCCAATTATTCGGGTCCTTTTCCACAAAATCATAATAGTATTGTGGATTATCTCTCAAACTACCGCGTGTCTTAACAGGATTTTTCTTGTCAATTAAAACATAGTCTGCTTTGAAATATGGATCGAGACTTTCGAGTTGGGGAAATCTCATTATTCCTTTCTTTTTAAACAATCGAGGTGCAAAAAAATGCTCTGCGGAGATAATGGACGAATCGGGTATAAGCTTGATAAAATCTTTAACTTTACGATGATGATCAGTAACCTGATAGGCGGAATAGTGAAAATTTTGCGTTTTAAAAGGTGCCGGCCTTAAGTTTCTAAACCAAAATTGCAGAGAGATCGGGGACGGACCAAAGAAAACGTTAGCAACTAACATTCCGGATAAAACAGAGAGCATTACTGCCGAGTCAACGTTGCCTCTTCGATTATGTAGCCCCCTGTTATTCAAGTTTTCGAGTATATTCAATAATCTTGGCCACCCTTTTATGAAAGCATAAAATATGAAGGGGATACTTGGTGATACGTAGTACATCATATATGAGGTGTGCGTAATTGAGCTGCTAATGAGCAGAATGCCAAAGTTGGCAAGGGTGCTGATTAAAACTGTTGGAGCCTGTAGCGAGATGAATAATAACGGAAGAAAAAGCATGAACAGATTAGCTATTTTAATTGGCTGAAAGATAGTAGAAAATAATTGCCAGGGATGGGAAATAATTGTTTTTGCTACTTCAACAGGGGTATTGCCAAAAGCAGAAAAACTAGAAGCCGCAACATACTCGTAGTTGGCTTCTGTCCTGAAAAAAGGCATTACTATTTGTGTTATGACGATGAAAGCCGCCAGTCCAATAAATATTGTAATTCCTCCGATAAGGCGTCTCTTTTCAAATAAAAACACATACACACCAAACATCATTATTGTAAGTCCGACTTCTTCCCTGACAAGTACGGCAAGCAATGCAAAGAGGAAGTATAAAACAGTGTTTTTCTTTTCCCAGAAATAAAGCATCCAGAGAATGATCGGTATGCTAAAACGCAATATCTCAAATTCATATAGAACAATATATTGAAAGGTTGGATACCATAGAAGCAGGGCAGCCACAAACAATCCGAATCGTGCTTGTTTATCTTTGTGACAGTATAATGCAAGTTTATACAGCGGTATAATAGAGGAAGCCATAACAAGATAATTCATAATAATCAATGTCTCGCTATAAGGCCACAGCTTAAAAGGCACAGCTAACACATACAAAAACGGAACGAAATGAACGGAAAAATAATTTAAGGCTCCAGGGACCATAAACTCCACAGAAAGATTTGTTGGTTTTCCATTTGTTACAATGTTATATAGAATCCCGGTCCAGTGAGAAAAATCGATATAAAAGTGCAGGCTGTAATACTTTAATGCTTGAGCTATAACCATATATATCGATGAGAATATCAAGAGATACATTAACCAAGTGAATCTTTTGAGATTATAGCGGATGGAAATACAATAGATCACAAGTCCAATACTTAGAGTCAAAAACGATCCAATTATATAAAAATATATAAAACTCTTGTCCATGTCAGGTAATCTAATTGATTCTATTTTTGAATACTCGCAAATAGAATTACTTCTCCGATGTAAAAGGGCATTCTTATTTCAGTAATAAATTTAGGTAATATGTCAAAAAAGGATTTTGAAATCCTGTGAAATTCGGGGCTGAATGTTTTAAGCATTGAATAGACGTAAGAAATCGACAAAGTTTTCCAGTGTGCTTTAAAATTAACATTTTCAAAGCCGGTTCTTTTTAGCATTATTTCAAGACTTTTTGTTGAGAAAAGATGGATATGTTCTACAGGAGTATAAGGCGGCCAGCATTTTCCCATTAATCCGGACAGGATTGAAGAAGAGTTTGGGGTTTGGATCATCAACAGTCCATTTTTCTTAAGCCATGGGGTGACACGCTCGATCAGTCGAACCGGGTCAATGACGTGTTCAACTACACCCAAAAGAGTAATAATATCAAATTCAGGCAGTGGCAGAGAAAAACTGTCATTAAGGACATCGGCGTTGATGATTTTCCCAGGCAGTTTTTGATTTGCAATTTTTGCAGCTTTTTGCTGATATTCGATACCATATACATCTGAACCTTGCTGATGCATACAATATAAAAAATCACCTGTAAAACAGCCAACGTCCAATACTGCTAAATTATTAAGAGAACGATCTTGTTTGTCGAAGTGCGTTTTTATCAACTTGACAAATTTATTCATAGCGGCCATGTAAACATCTGCGTATTTTCTTGCGGTATTATAATTACCTTCTTCAAATGCCCGGCTATAATGCTCCTGAATCTGTAGAGTAGTAGGGTAAGGTAAGGTCATTACATGTCGACAATTTGGACATCTGGAATAACAAAATGAATGAAAATTAAACATTTTATTCATTTTAGATTGACATATAATGCAGACCATCTGTTTGATTGCCTCTGAATTGGGTATTTGTGCTTTACAGGCCGTCTTCGCGATACGAGCGATCAATCTTCAGATGATAATTCTGTGGTTTATGCTGCCGGAACGTATCGTTATCAAGGCGTTCAAGAAGGTCGTCAACAAGTCGTTGTGAAGCTTTTCCATCGCCAAGAGAATGCTCCCAGCTTTTCCCATAAAGTTTTTCCAGTTTGCTATAGACTACTTCATGCGGATATTTCTCTGCATGGTCTGGGTCGAACTTCACACTGGAGCCGGCATCATAAACCTGCGGACGTTCGGTTGCCTTGCGCATTTGCAGGGAAGGAATCTGCAGAACACATGTTTCCTCAACTACTGTTCCTGAATCTGTGATAACACCTCGACTGTTGGCCATCAATACGAGCATTTCCGTATATCCAATTGGTTCTGTCATTATCACATTTGAAGGTAAGGATAAATCATATTCCTTAAGTACTTTTTGTGTGCGATAACTGGCAGGGAAGTATATTTTACGGTCGGTTGCTCCGATTAGTGAAAGAATATTTTCAAAAGAACTGCGAATGTGAACATTTTCTCTTCGATGACAGGTCATAAGATAGAACTCATCTTTTTCAATATTGCGCTCAGTAAAAAAGGAATCAGTAACTAAAGAATCAAATTTTTCTTTTACTTCAAAGTAATAGCGATTCAGGACATCAACAATCAGATTTGTTGTAAGAATAATTCTGTCCGGATTCAAGCCTTCGTCTATGCCCTGTTGTTTATATTCGGGGAAATAGGTATAAATCACATCGGCGAGATGGTCAATTACCGAACGGTATTTTTCTTCGGGCATACGCCAATCATAAGAACGCATACAACCTTCTATATGGACTATAGGGATATTTAACTGGGCTGCTGCAATACATCCCATAACCGTATTAGTATCACCTAAAAACACTACTGCTTCAGGTTGCATCCGGGCAAGCACAGGATGCAAACGTGAGATAACCGATCCTGCTAATTCCGCATCTGTGTCTCCCGTTGCACCTAATTCCAACTCAGGAGGGGCAATATTTAAGTCGCGAAAAAATATGTCTTTTAGGTTGTCATCATAATGTTGGCCTGACCAAATAAAAATAATTTGGTGTGTATCCTGATTTCTGAGTTTTTCCAGCACAATCGAAGCTCTAATTACATCGGGCCGAATACCCAACACTATCGCAAGTTTCTTCTTAGCCATGTCTTCCCTTTTCACAAATCTGTTTTCTTTGCAACTACCACTATTTTATGCTGTTTATTCAGCATGCTCGACACACGATTTACCCCTTTTATCATAAACTTAATATATTTAGGGAGGCCAAGCCTATCAAGGCTCTCTTCTTCATGAAAGACTTTAATAACTGAAAAGTTATGTTGTTCTAAAAGTTTGGTCAGACTTCGAAAAGAGAATGATTGAATATGTTCGAAGCTATAGAACCAAAGCATAGGGAGTTCAAATTTCCTTAATGAACCGTTATACACTATCTTGGCAATATCTCTAAGCAATCCCTCTTCAGCAGGGGTGCGAATGATCAAAATACCTTCATCAGAAAGATTGTTCCAGCATCCTTTAATCATTTCGTTTACGTTGGGGATATGCTCAATTAAGTCAAACAAAGTTACCACGTCAAAAGGAGGACTGTCCAGACTATCTTTTGTCAAATCAAGACAATGAACTTTCAGCCCAAAATTGTCCCGGGCATAGGCGGCCAGATCCCTGGAAACCTCCAAGCCTTCCACTTCCCATCCCTGCTTACTTGCCATATCAAGAAATACTCCCGTAGCACACCCAATGTCAAGTAGCCTGCCTTTTTGAGGGAAGAGTTCGCCACAATAACGTAGCTTTTCTTCAAATTGTTTCAGGACTAAACTGGAATCCAAGTGATTATCATAGTCATTAAAACAATCGTTATAATAATTTGTATACCACTGTTCGTTTTGTAGCTGCCGGTTTCCTTTGAAATCATTCATAGTATAAAAATCTGCGATATTTGAGGAATTTATTGGGCTGTTTTTTACAAAGACGTGAGTGCAATCTGGGCATCTGGCTGCAATGAGCTTGTTACAGCGAAGATGAAAATATTCTGAAACTCTGTTGTTATCACAGACCGGACAGCTCGGCATGCTCATAATACCTCTTTTTTATGTAAGGCCCTGTTGGATATAGTGAGAAATTCATATTTGGTGATGACTTAATTGCACAAAAATCTTGAACGGTGACTCGTCAACAATTCAGACTTTTATGAGACTCATCCGGAAACAACTGTGACATCCGGTAAAGGAACAATAAAATGTCCGCCATCTTTGAGATAATTTGTCCTTTTTTTCTTAACTTCGTTAATAAAGCTCCATGCGAAAAGCAATGCATAGTCAGGGAATTTGCTTTCTTTGGTGAAATCCCAGGGCTTGATGGGAACATGAGTTCCGGGTGTGAAAAAGCCGTGTTTTGCAGGTGCATCGTCAACCACGTAATCGAGATGTCGGTTGTCAATCCCACAGTAATTCATGATAGTGGTTCCACGTCCCGAAGCGCCATAACCAATGATTGTTTTGCCTTCATTTTTGAGTTTTCCAAGAAGGGCCATGAGAATTTCCCGAGTGTTATTAACTTTTTTTGCATAACCGAGAAAAGTATCTGCTTTATCGAAACCTTTGTTGGCTTCAAGCTCGGCTAAATCAGCAACTTCGACGGAGATATTTTCAGACCTTTTGCCGATATTTTTCGCGTAGAATCGGACAGCCCCTGATCTGACGCCAGGGGTAAAGGTAATGTCAAATATTTCCATTCCGAAGCGTTTAAGAAAAAGAGTAAGAGCCTTGAGGGAGTAATAGCTTAAATGCTCGTGATAAATCATATCGTATTGCATTTCATCAATTAAAGTGCCGAGGTAATATACTTCAAAAACAAATACGCCGTCTTCTTTCAGAAGGCATTTGACTCCTTTCATTATATCAACCATATTGTCGATATGAGCGAATGAATAACTTGAAACTATGGCATCAAATAAACCATGTTTTTCTTTTATTTCCAGAGCGACCTTTTCACTAAAAAAATCATTAATAACCGTAATGTCATTCGAATCAATGGAATTTACCACATTAGTTGCAGGATCGACACCCACTGCTTTTATTCCTATGGCGGCAAATGGTTTCAACATAACACCATCGTTACAGCCGATTTCAAACACGGAAGGATTTATTCTGTCTTGAAGAAAACGTTGGTTGACCTCTTTGGCATAGCCTTTCATATGTTCAACTAAAGTTTTAATAGACGAAGAAAAATAGAAATAATTTCTAAACATTGCTTCGGCCGGCACTACATTACTGACTTGAACAAGAGAGCACTCATTGCAGAAATTGAGATCCAAAGGAAAAAGTTTCTCTTCTTCAAAATCACTTTCTTTAAGAAAACCTCCGGCCAGAGGCACATTACCAAAATCCAGTATCGTCACCATATTCTGACTTTGACAGAATCGGCAGTCGGAACGGCGAATATACTCTCCAATCTGGTCCTTTTTTTGCTGCATCACGTTTTCCATTAATATCTCCTGTTGCCTAATATTAGCACTTATGTAAAAAGCTTTTTATCGCGTACTTTAAGTATTGCATGCATACTCCTGGTCCATAAGAAAAATGCGATTGACCTTGATTTCTCTTTCTGCTTGTCAGGATATAAGGTATTTCGCAAAAAGACTTTGTCAATAACTTTGCGTGATACAATTCTTCCATAATTATTACAAAGCCATTTTCAGTGTAATTTATCTGTTTTAGAACCTTGGTTTTTACTGCACGGAAACCGTTAGTGAAATCGGTCAGGGGCAACCCGTAAAGAAATCCTGCAATGTAATTGCCAACTAAGGACATAATCCTATGGCTCCATGGAACGCCCTCTACTCCGCCGCCTTTCGAATAGCGGGTAGCCTTTATATAATCCCATCCTTCTTCCAGTTTTCCATAAAAGTCCTCCAAATATCTGGGGTGATTGGTAAGATCGCTGTCCATAAAAATGGTATAATCATAGTTGTTATCAGAAGCAAATTTGATAGCTGTTTGGAGGGCTGCACCATAACCCAGATTTGTAGAATGGGAAATCAAACGCAACCGTTCACTATGATAATGCTCAAGCAACTCTTCAATTATACGTCTCGTCGCATCTTGTGACCCATCATTTACAACGAGCACCGTAACAAGCGGAGGCAGTCTATTTGTGTATGAGAGAATTATTTCGGTATTAGCCCTGGCAATAACCTCCTCATTGTACATTGGTACCACCACACATATTCTCATAGTGCTATCTTGCCTTTACTAAAACCATTGAATACCTATACGATGCATGAAGCCTCTGATAAGCAGCCAGAAGTAATCTATTCCTTCTTTGAATAATTTAAAATCATTATTGAGCGGAGCTATTTTAGAATTAGAGGAAAGATACTTGAGTTTCCCTCCTGCAAGAAGTACCTTAAAGTTGATTTCCGGGCAAATACTGTGTGTGTTCCGTGTCAATCCCAGGGCCTGAATGAAAGCTCTGTCGAACATCTTAAAAGTATTGGTGGCACTTTTAATTTTAACCCCTATCATTATTTGTGCTAAAAAGCGATAAATCAACCGGTAGATATTAAACATTATTTGTTTTCTATTTTTATCTGCATTTGAGAGATTAGAGGTAACCTGGATTACCTGGTAACCTTTTCTTATTTTGTTCAGCATCAGATTAATAATACGAAGATCGTTGTCTCCATATGGAGACAACAACACAACATAGCGGCTTGTTGAATATGCTATACCAAAACGGGCTAATGCCCCATAATTTCGTTTTTTGCCGGTTCTTATTAAAAGTTCAAATTTAAGCCATGGGTATTTCTTTTGAACGTAATCAACTAATCGTTCGATAGAGGGAATTTCCTCGTTGGCCACTATAATCACATCGATTTCACTTGGGTTACTCATTAAATATATAGCAAGTTGATCTACAAAGTCCTGAAGCATATCAACCGTGGAAACACAAGGCAGAATAATCGAAAGTTCATTCATAGTATCTAACTCAGACTATAGGTTGAATTTGACCAGCTTGCCAAGAGGTGAACTATATTCACTGAGCAAAGGTCTCAAATACAGATAATTTGAAAAACGTGTCAAAAAAGAGTTCTTTATTCTGCCTTGCTCTAAAATTTGTTTTAATTCTTCTATACCGGCACTGATTGTTAGTGTTGGATTAAAACCTAATTGCTGTTTGGCTTTTTCGCTGGAGACACGATAGTTGCGAGAATCCTGAAACATTGCATCATTTATTTCAACTTGTAAACCAGGAAAATTCTTTTCCACAAGCTGCGCAATCTCAATAATAGTTTTATTCTCTGAATGCAAATTATATGTACCTGTATTTGTCCCTTCTAAAGTATCATAAATAGTTTGAGCGGCATCGTGTACGTGAAGAAGCGGCCTGTATTGCTGCCCCCCAAAAACATTGATTTTATTATGTACGGCCGCACGCATCACCAAGGTATTAACAACCAGGTCAAACCTGACTCGTGAAAACACATCACTGACTCCGTATAATGTGCCCAATCTAAAAATTAATGCATCTGCATCTTCCAGTATTTTTTCTGACCATAGTTTTGTTTGAGCATATAATGAAAGTGGTTGCAAAGGTGAGTTTTCAGAAAGCAATTCGTCCTGGGCGCCATAGACGGAACAGGTTGACATAAAGATGATTCTGCCTTTGAAGTTATCCTTTAGGAATTGAACAGAATCTCTATTGATCGTAACGGTCAAAGCTTCATCAAGCTCACATGCGGGATCGCCTACCAAGGCTGCCAGCCAAATAACTACGTCGGCCCAGTCAAAATGTTTGTTCAGCTTATCTTTGTCACGGATATCTCCAAAGACGAATGGAACCTGCTTTCTGTAAGTTTCTTCGTACAGCAAAACATCGTAAATAAGAATATTATGCTGTGACTGCATAAGCAGATCAGTGACTGCACCGCCAAGATAACCAGCACCACCGACGATTAGTATGTTCATGGACCAAATCCAATACGGCAAAAATATTTAATGTTAACTACATATTTCCATAAAACAATATTGCATTATTTATCGCTCCACAATTTCCCATGGGTTCCAATAATAAGCATCGTATCTGAAATCATCGTTGCGGCTTTGTTCCAGGGTGGCGATGGAAAAGAACATTAATTTTGTATCAACAGTCAAAGTTTTAAAACCGTTGGCATATCCTTTTGGAATGAATATTACAGCCGGAGTTGCAGCAGACACAACAAATCGGTGAATATCCAAATCCTTTGAAGGCTGACTCCAGTTGTCGATATTTACTGCTGCGATTATCGCAGAACCGCTGGTTACTGTTACATATTTGGACTCTTTCTTATGTGCATGCCAGGCTCGAACAAATCCTGCCTTGTGATTTGTGACTGTATAGAACCTTCTAATTTGGCGCATATCAAAATTATTTACACATCCCACTTCCCCTCGGTCATCGATAAATAATTGACCTTTAATGCAAACTGGTTCTGTAATAACTTTCTGCCCTTTTTTCTTTGGCATTGTATTGCTCCTGTTTGATCAAATCATTAATATTTGATATTGACTTCGTATCTTGGAAAGTGCCTTATTCATCATCTTTTTGGATTATTACGTTTCTTCGCATGATACTTTCATGAAATGCTTTTGTAGAAATATCTTGTAAGTTCAGTATCATATTCTTAACGCATTTTGTGGAAACAAGGAAAATACACGCAAAATCCTACCTCGAAGAATACCTTAAATAGACTTAAACTCTAATTGACAAAGCTATCCTCATTGCTCCAGCATCAATATCGGATTGAAAGCCAAGATATTCCAATCAATTCGTGCAATGCATAGGTGCTTTGCGACAGCGCCTCAGAGGAAGGTATAAAACTTTTCAGATTAAATTCTGGTGAAGAGTGGATGTAATTGACTGGTATCGGCACAATGCTGTCTGACTGAAATTTCTTATTAAAAGCTTTTTTAGAACGCAACATATGTAGAGCTGAAGTTACGAGCCCAATCTTCAGTTTTTTCTCGGGAGGGAATAATTTCACGAGTTCAATCGCGTGCTCCATTGTATTGAAAGAGTTTTGTTCTACAATGATGTTTTCTTCAGGTACTCCGAGTTGTATGGCCAAGTTCTTCATGACCTGGCCGTCTTTTTGACTTTCCAGTTTTGTCCCTGTATTTGAGCCTGCGCCGGAGAGAACCAGTTTTTGGGCGTTGCTTTGATTGAAGGCCTCGATGCCTTCAGATATCCTTGAGAAGGTGACCGGCATAACTTCGAAGTTTTTGTTAAATCTGTTTGAGCGACGAATCCCACCGCTGAGGACAACCATAATGTCTAAATTAGATAGAGTGTTCTTCGTAGCGGGTTCGTACCTGGATTCAAGGAAGTAAACGAGCCCGTTTGAAACAAATCTATTACTGAATAAAAGCAAAGTCAGAGTCCCCAAAAGCAGTAAATACCACCCAAGTTTCGAGCCTTTTTTCTTTCGTAAATGTTTTGTAAGCAATAAGCCGGGGATTAATAAGATCAAAACCCAGATGATCGGTGTTGAGATAGGCTTGAATAGTTCGATCAATTTATGATTTCCTTTTCATTGGAATTGTCTTTTGAGTAACTTTTAAGGTGATGATTTGATTCTGAATCTTGTATCCGCTGCTATGAGCATTATGTTCATTATAGCTTTACATTAGAATGCCATGCCATTCTGGAAATCATATTCAAAAAAAACTTGCGAAATTCTCCACATATACTCCCAATTATATATTAACAATTATAGAGTTTTCAATCGTCGGTAAACTCGCCGGGTCCATTTGGGAAGATATACAACCGACAGATCTTTTAGGAGATAATGCCAGAATCCTATGTTGGTAATATACTTTAGCATAATTTGCTTTTTTGCTTTTAAGGCATATCGACGCTGTGTCTTTATCTTTTTTTGTGATATTGCCATTGGCCAGGTCCGACTCAATCCCAGTACTTCTGGAAGATTATATGCATTATGGTGCCTCAAAATTCTTAACCATAATTCATAGTCCTGGGAATATTTATAACTCGCGTCATAAAGGTGGCTCATCTCGCTGGTGTTATTACGAAACATCACAAGTGAGTGTATGAAAGGATTATACTTATTAATTGCGGCTTTTATTTCATGGTCATCGATAGGAACAGGGATTTCGGGTTTTCCAATTATATTACTATTTTCGTCGATTATCTTATAATCACCCCCTATGAGGAAATAGTCTGGGTTGGCTTCAAGAAACTGCACCTGCTTTTCCAGACGTTCTGGAAAACTTTTATCATCTGCATCTTGTCTGGCTATATACTTTCCTCTGGCTAATTGTATTCCTCTGTTTAATGATTTTGTTAAACCTATGTTTTCTTGGTCGATTATTAAGACCCGATTACTATTTTTTTGATATTCAAGGAGTATGTCAAAGCAATTATCGTTTGAGCCATCATTGATGATGATGAACTCAAAATTTGTAAAAGATTGATTTAGAATTGAGTTTACTGCTTCCTTCAAATGTTTTTCACTATTATAAACAGACATTACTACAGAAACCAAAGGCGCCTCAATAATATCTTCGGGCCTAATGACTTCGAAGTTTCCATCCTGGTCCGAAAGCATTTCTCGTATCGGTTCCAACTCAGCTTACCTTTTGCGTAACAAATATGTACACGTGGTTAATAAAAGGCCTAATCGCAATGTACAGTGTTCTTTTTAACACTTTTCAA
>CAZIAN010000043.1:0-19090 GCA_964537355.1 uncultured Pirellulales bacterium
GGCGATTTTGACCTTCCGCCTTGCCGGAGAAAATTTCGCTCGTTCTCGTGACAAAAGCAATTTTTAGAGGCTCCCTTAAGAGAAACAGTTTGATATTATAGAGAAATTGAAAGGAGAAAAAATGCTTCGTAACATTTTAAGCAGGAAATCTAAATCCTATATTGTTGTTTTGTCCATTTTGTTTTCTGTTTTCATATCACCTCAGACGACTTTCGCCGCGGACAATACCTTTGAAGTTGACGTTCGTACGGATGTGAAGATTCCAATGCGGGATGGCGTTCTGCTTTCGGCTCATATTTTCCTGCCAAAAGCAGAGGGCAGGTTTCCTGTTATACTGGTTCGCTCACCTTACGGCAAAGGAGATGAAAAAAACGGTGATGGTCTTTTCTATGCCTCCTGTGGTTATGTTTTTATCAGTCAGGACTGCCGTGGCAAGGGGGCCTCTCAGGGTCAATGGGAGCCTTTCTTAAATGAAGATGCCGATGGCCGGGACACTCAGAAGTGGGTTCTCAATCAGCCCTGGTGTAACGGTAAAATCGGCACCTCAGGTGGTTCCTACGTTGGATTTACGCAATGGATGCCCGCACCTAATGCAGGTGAGCATCTAAAGGCTATGTTTTGCGTAGTGCCTCTTGTAGATTCATATGGAGATGTCGCCTATATTGGCGGGGCATTTAATCTGGCTTTGATGATGGGCTGGGGCTCTATGGTGTCATATAGCCCTGGAGAAGAAATTACCATACTCGGTTGGGGAAGTGGTGACTGGATTAAGGCTTACCGAACCCTGCCTCTTAGTCAATGGGATCGTGCAATCGGCCGCAAGGTCCAGTATCTTCGTGATTGGATAGCCCATCCGCATTTTGATGATTACTGGGCCAAACGTGGTGTGCGTAATCGCTGGCAGGATATCACAGTGCCAATCTTTGCTGTGGGTGGCTGGTATGACATTTTCGCCAAGAGTGTCTTCGACCATATCAATGCTGTCAAGTCAACTTCGCGTTCTCTACAGGCCCGAAATCACCAGCATGTGCTGGTGGGACCCTGGGGGCACGGAATAAGCCAGAGTGGCAAGGTTGGTGATTTGGATTTTGGCAAAGATTCTGTGATTAAACTGCATGAAATTCAGACGAAATGGTTTGATTACTGGTTGAAGGATAATGATGCCGGCGGTTATAAGTGGGCGCCTTTTCGTATTTTTGTTATGGGTCGTAACCAATGGCGCGATGAGCAGGAGTGGCCCCTGGAGCGAACTCGATTTACACCATATTATTTTCACAGCCGGGGATCGGCAAACGCACTTAAAGGGGACGGAAGATTAAGCACGGTTAAGCCCGGCAATGAATCCTTCGATAGATTTGTGTACGACCCGAATAATCCTGTTCCAACGCTTGGCGGCTGCAACCTTGTTGGTTGTCCTGCCGGGCCACGGGACCAGACCAGGGCTGAAAATCGAAACGATGTTCTTGTTTTCACGAGTGAAGAGTTGAAAACCGACCTGGAGGTTACCGGGCCAGTAAAAGTAATCCTTTATGCCGCCAGCTCTGCCAGCGATACGGACTGGACGGCAAAATTAGTCGACGTCCATCCCGACGGGCGTCCCATCAATATTTGCGATGGTATCATGCGTGCACGCTACCGACAGTCACCCGGGAATCCAGAGTTGATTCAGCCCGGGAAAATATATCGATATGAGATTGACTTATGGGTGACAAGTAACGTTTTCTTATCAGGGCATAAGTTACGTGTTGAGATATCCAGCAGTAATTTTCCACGTTTTGACCGAAACCCTAACACGGGAGCCGATTTTGGTAAAAGTGCAGAAATAATAAAGGCCACCCAAACCATCTATCACGACATGGAGCACCCTTCGCACATTCTTTTACCTGTTATTCCCTGACCCAAAGAGTTTAACAGGCTGAATTCTATATTCTGTTTATAGTCCATAATCAATGTTTTATGGGACGTATCGGGTGGGACCAAAATCATTGTGCGCTACAAGCGGCATTTTCAGCGATTCTTAAGGAGATTTCCTGAATTTATTATTATGGTCGATTTGTGCTTCTCAATCTATTTCTTATATTTTAATTGTATGAAGCAAGCCGTGTTGTGCGACTTGCTAAGTTAAGACTAATTTTAAAGGGGGCATATTATGGCCGGCAAAAGAAGAGTTATGGTCGCTGTGATGGTTGCATTAGGTTTAATGCTCATCGGATGTGGCAGCCAAATCGCGGATTTTCATGAGGCGATGAGGACAGGAAATCTTGAAAAGGCTGAAGCTTTGTTGGCAGAAAAGCCTACGCTTGTGGATACCGGAAATAATGGCCGGGTTCCTATATTCGAAGCATTCCAGGAAGAACAGAAAGACATGGTTTTGCTTCTGATTGACAGTGGCGTGAATCTAAACGTACAAGATGAAAGTGGCTTTACTCCCCTGCATTATGCAGCCCAGAAAGGCTATGCAGATGTTGCTGAACTTATGACAGCCAAAGAGATCAATATAGATGCAGTAAATATGGATGGAGAAACTCCTTTGCACGTTGCTTCCAGATCCGGCTGGGCAGATGTTGTCGAAGTTCTTATTGCCGCCGGAGCGAATGTAAATGCAGAAAATCCATCACAAAGAACTGCGTTGCATATTGCTGCTAAAGTCGGCTACCCTGATGTTGTTCAGGCTCTGATAGCAGGGAAGGCAAATATGAATGCTCAGGATCCCAAACAGCTCACTCCTTTGCACCTTGCAGCCAGAGAAGGTAATGTAGATGCAGTTCAGGCCCTGATAGACGGAGGAGCAAATGTCGATGCGGAAAATTACATAAAACGAACTCCCCTGCATCTTGCCGCTAAAGTCGGAAATTCGGAAGTAGTCGAGGCACTGCTCATAGGGGGAGCAAATATTGAGGCAAAAGATAGAAGTCCGGGCCGGACAGCTCTTCATTATGCGGCTCAACAGGACCATAAGGACGTTACTGAACTGCTGCTTCGCTTTGGAGCAGATATGAATGCGACAGATTTGTTGTCCCGTACACCTCTGTACTGGGCATCAATTCGAGTTAAGAGGGATGGAGTTTGTCAAGAAGTAGTTGAATTGCTTAAATCACATAATGCACGCTACTAACAGCAATATTTTGGTGTGAAGTCCTTTTAGTAATGCTATCAAAGGGCTGTGGGTTTCGACTTGATCGGGACTTACAGCCCTTTTGTTATTACTAAAGCTGCCGGGTATTCCGAATCCTGTTTTTTACATAAATTCCTATCATCGGTATCAATTCTCAGTAAAAATAGCATAAAAACAACTAACAAATCGTTGCATTTATTGCCTGAAGTCTTATGCTATTACAAGATAAAATTGGGTATTTTTGCAACTCAAAGATTTTTGTTGTTTATCGGAAAATTAGAATGGCTAAACGCCTTGTTGTTTTTATAACTTCGCTTGTGGTGCCGGTTTTTACTGCCGGTTGTCTTTCCACAAAGCCTGAACGTACCGAGCATATAGAGCCTGAAAGCCTTAAACTCGAACCGGTTGCGGATAAACCAAATGCCGTCAAATCTGATGATATTATACCATATAGTGGCATATCGAATCAGCTTGAGTCAGATAAGGTAGAATCTATTGAGTTTGGACTCGATAATGTCGAGCCCGTCATCATTAAGCAAAATGAACCTGAGCAGTCGAAAGTTGTGGTTGAAGAGGTTACGCATGCTGAGCCCGGCCACGGTGAGGTTGAGCAGGCCGGGATTGAGCCTGATGAGCAGGAAATTAAACAGGCTGTTTCTTTTCACGGCAAATGTGCTGAAGTCCTGAACGACTTCGTCGATGATCAAGGGATGGTTGATTATACAACGCTGCGGCGACAAAGGCTCAAGTTAAAAGCTCTCCTGTGGGAATTTGAAAACCTTGACCCGAATGAATACAGAACCTGGACAAAAGAAAACAAAATCGCCTTCTGGCTCAATGCGTATAATATCCAGATGCTGAAAATAATTACCGACAATTATCCCATCCAATCCTCGCGAATTCTTCGTCTTTATCCGGGCTGGGGTCCTAACAGTATCCTGCACATAAAGGGGATATGGACCGATTATAAGTTTCTTGTGATGGACGAGGAATTTACTTTGTCGGAGATCGATAAGCGTTTTTTCCGTAAAGAGTTCGATGATCCGAGAATATTTTTTGCCCTATCCAAAGGCAGTTTGTCGAGTCCGCCGTTGCGTAATGAACCGTATTACGGGCACAGGCTCAATAAGCAACTGGACGACCAGGTCAAAAGGTTTCTGTCCAGTCCGCTTGCGTTACATATAGACGCCGAAAAGCAGAGAGTATATTTGTCATCTTTATTTCAGTCATCCTCGTACGGCAAAGAATTTATCGGTAAATACGCAATAGACAGAAAATTCAAGGACCAAGAGCCGACTACACGGGCCGTTCTTAATTTTATTACTAATTATGTTTCCAGGGGCATTGTGTCTTTCCTTGAAGTAGGAAACTATTCTGTTAAATATATGAAGTACGACTGGACAATTAACGATGGTTCGTAGTCCGTGCATTACGAACCATGAATTACGAAAAGTTGAAAGGAAAAATAACAAATGGCTAAAAAATCGAATCAAAGTAATCCCCACCTTGATACCAACAAATACCTTTTCACCAGCGAGTCTGTTACGATGGGGCATCCTGACAAAGTGGCCGACCACGTATCCGATGCAGTCCTTGATGCAATGCTCGCACAGGACCCAAAAAGCCGGGTGGCTTGTGAAACATTAGTAACAACCGGCCTGGTCGTAGTCGCCGGTGAAATCACAACAAAAGCATATGTTGACATCCCTGGCGTTATCAGAAAGACAATCAAAGAAATCGGTTACGACGATCCATCAATAGGTTTCGATGGTGATGACTGCGCCGTGGTTGTTTCAATTGACAATCAAAGCCCTGACATCTCGCAGGGCGTATCTGAAGGTACCGGCCTGCATAAAGAGCAGGGAGCCGGCGACCAGGGTCTGATGTTTGGTTTTGCCTGTAAAGAAACACCATCACTTATGCCGATGCCGATACACTTTGCCCATGCCTTAACGACCAGACTGGAAAAAGTGCGGCGGAGTAAAAAACTTCTCTGGCTGCGGCCCGACGGCAAGAGCCAGGTAACAGTCGAATACGAAAACGGTAAACCCAAACGTATCCATACGGTTGTCATATCCACTCAGCATGCCCCGTCTGTTGCCTATAGACAATTACAAAAACAAATCATCGAAAAGGTCATCATGCCGGTTCTGCCAAAACGTCTTGTTGACAAAAAAACCATATTTCATATCAATCCGACGGGAAGATTTGTCGTAGGCGGCCCAAAAGGTGATTGTGGTCTTACCGGCAGGAAAATTATTGTTGATACTTATGGTGGAAGAGGCAGCCACGGCGGCGGTGCCTTTAGTGGAAAAGATCCTACAAAAGTTGACAGAACCGCAAGCTACATGGCTCGATATATCGCTAAAAACGTAGTTGCAGCAGGCCTGGCCGACGCATGTGAAGTCCAGTTATCCTACGCTATTGGAGTAGCCGAGCCTATCTCTATTCTTATAGATACTGAAGGGACCGCAAAAATAAGTGAGCAGAAGATAAGCCAACTTGTAAGAAAGTTTTTCCCTCTAACTCCGAAGGCCATGATCAGGCATTTAAATCTCGCTCGTCCAATTTTTGCCCAGACCTCTTACGGCGGGCATTTCGGAAGAAATCTGCCGAACTTTACATGGGAAAAGACCGATATGGCAGTCAAACTCCGAAAAGCCGCAGGATTATAGGAGTAAATGCCGTTTATCACTCAGATTTATGTGGATTCCGGTATTTTTTCCGTGATTTCCGAGATTTTTTTGTAAGTTTTTTGCCCCTAAGTGCTCTAATATATTGGTCATGGCCGAAACGATTGATGATGAACATCTCGTCGCACAATTCAATCGGGGTGACGAATCTGCTTTTGACAGGATTGTCGAGCAATATTCGTCCGATATTGCAGCTCTGGCCAGTCGATTGCTCGGCTGGTCCGGCGAGGTCGAAGATGTTACGCAAGACATCTTCCTCGCTGCATTTCTCGGCCTGAAAAAATTTCGCTGCGATTGCAGCCTTAGAACCTGGCTCTTTACCATAACGGTCAATAAATGCCGCAGTTACCGATATATGCGTATGCTCCACAGGAGGCGAATATCACAGGTTGCTGATAAAGCTATTGATGCTTCGGCCGGCACAGCGGATAAAACATCGATGGACAACGAAACTTTCGACCGTGTTCGTCGTGCTATTCAAGTTTTACCTGCTAAATATCGTGAGGCGGTCGTATTAAGGTATCTGCAAGAGCTTCCAGCCGAACAAATCAGCCGGATTCTCGGAATATCTAAAAACGCATTGCAGGTCCGTCTGAACCGCGCCAGGGCACGTTTAAGAGATGACCTGGGTGAATTGACAAAGGAGAAATTATGACAGAAGACAAAATAAGAAACCTGCTTCAGGAAGCCGACCGTATGGCGGGCTTGCCAGGGGCCGTTTCTGTCAATCTCTCCGCCATCGTCCGGCGCCGTGCCCATCGGAGACATTTGCGTATAAGTTTAGTCACCCCTTTGGCAGCGGCTGCTGTTATTCTGATAGTTGCCGGTATCTGGAATGTTACAATCAGAACTACTGAAAAAACAAACGACCAGGAGAAAATAGTCTCGCTTGAAAAACAGTTGGAGCAGCTTCAGGCAAAGACTGATGCCGCATTAAATCTCATACAAGAGGTGTTTGTAGCGGAGCAAAAAAAAGATTCACTTGGCGAACTCGAAGCCCAGCTTGCAAGCATTCCCGACCCACTTGAAGAAATCCAGAAGCAGGTCGATAAGACCGCTTTTATCCTTGTCTATCAGGCCGACCGTTTGTATCGAGAGCTAAACAGAACGGATTCCGCAGTCGAGACTTACAACCGCGTCATAGAGCTTTTCCCGAAGAATCGATGGGCCCAGGTAGCGCGGGAGCGATTATCAGAAATCGACAGCAGAAAATTCAACAAAATAGATTCAAAAGGAGAGTTGAAATGGAAGCCACAAATCGTTTCGTTATCTTGTTAATTTTGGTCCTTTTTGCGTCAGTTCCGGCGCAATCGGCTAACCAACCGGCAGCGGCTCAGATTTCAAGCGCGCACACTGCAAGCTGTTTAGTCAAGATAACATTCGATCCGCTTGTTTTGTCACTCGATGGTATCACTATAGACTATCTGATGCACAGTAGCAGCGTTGGCGGCAGGGTTATCCGTGAAATACTCGGCATTACACCGGGTCAGGTTTCTGATATCTTTATAATCGAGACGTTGGGTGGCGCTTCCGGCAGGGCGTTGCCGGAACCTTCGCCAATGCGGAGAGTTACACCTACCGGCATGAATGAATACGAGTACGAGAGGATGATGGAGAGGGAGCGATTGGGACGGGAGTACACGGCTCCTACCGCCCAGTCCAGTGGGTCTTCTCGCAGAACTTCGTCAACACCTGCAATACCACCGAACTCTGCTGCCGAGCAAACGATTCTTTTGAAGCTTCAGGTTAACCTGCCGGAGAACGTTAAACCCGCAGCAGAGGAGTTTATGTATGCTCTTGTTGACAGCCTTAGGAGCACTCTTGTTAAAGTGTTTGAGGACTACAAGCTAAGATTTGAAAGCCAGCTAAAGCTTGCAGAACACGAAGCCAGCCGCGCTGAAACCGACTTGCGTGAAAAGCAGAAAACTCTCAGGGAAATCTCACGCTCACGTGTCCTTGACCACGACCAGATTCTTGCTGATATTTACCGCCTGCGTCAGGAAGTTCAGGCTGCCAGGATGAGTCAGGCCTCCAACCAGGTCATTATCGACGCAACAACCAAGCGGATATCTGAAATTCAGATCAAGATAACCGAACAGCTCGATAATGATGCGATAAGCATAGAACTACAGAAAATAATCGACTTGATCGGCCAGCTTCTCGTTGAAGCGGAAAAACAAGCTAAGGCAGGCAAGATAACAACTTCTCAGGTTGATGAAATAAAGCAAAGACTTGCCAGAGCCAGAATAGACAAAGCCCAACGTCGCGAATCACTCAGTAATTCTATCGGAGGCAATCTAATAGAGTCTCTTAATAAAGAATTAGCTGACCGTTCGATACAGGAAACCGAGGATGAGGCAACCCTTACCAGTCGGGAGAAGCAACTGGTCGAAGCTGAATCACTGCTTGCCAAGGCTGACGACTATGAGCTGCTCTCACTCAAGACCGATATGGCCAAGCAAAGCCTTCAGGAATCGATTCTTTGGCGTGACAGAACAAGCCGGCAAATACGTTTGCTTCAATCACCAATGGTGTCCATTCTGGGCGGCGAATAAAACATTGTTTGCATAGGTGTACCCGGGGGTCCGCCATAACTATCCGGCGGGCCCCGGGTAAAGCCAAAATCAGTGAAATAAAATAAAGACTATTTTCACATCACGCAATACACACGACACGATATGAAATTAGTGTTTAAAGTGTCTTTTACCTGTAAAGACCATCGCGATGCCGTTTTTATCTGCGGTTGCGATGACTTCATCGTCTTTTTTAGAGCCTCCCGGCTGAACTATTGCAGTTACACCTGCTTTTGCCGCATTTACAATGTTATCCGGGAAGGGGAAGAACGCATCCGAGGCCATCGCACAGTCTTTCGACTCGTCGCCGGCGTGCTTAAAAGCAATCAGCCCGGACTCAACACGATTCATTTGGCCCGCCCCTACGCCTAAAACCTTCTTATTTTTGACCAGCACGATTGTATTGCTCTTTGTATGCTTGGCGACAAGCCAGGCGACCTTCAAATCGTCAAGCTGGCTTTTGGTGGGCTTGGCTTTTGTCGGATATGTCAGGACATCCGGCTCCCAGCCGGCTAAATCACGTTTCTGTAAGAGCAGTCCGCCGACTACACAGCGAATGTCGTACTCACTGGAGTCAATCTTAGCTCTGTCAATCGGCCCTGTTTCCATCAACCGGACTCTGTTGCCCCAGGTTTTGAGCGTCCGGATTATCTCGACCGCATCGGTATCAAATTCAGGTGCGATAATCACCTCTGCAAAGAATCCTCCGGCCCCTAATGCTTTACCGAATCGGCTGTAAGATTCCATAATCGTTCGTGCCAATTCGACGTCCACTTTTCTGTTCAGGGCGATAATACTGCCGAACGCACTGACTACATCACATTCGTACGCCTTGCGATATGCAACGCAAATATCATCATCAATGGCGCAGCCGCACGGATTAAGATGCTTAACAACAACAGCGGCCGGCTCGGTAAATTCCTTAACCAATTCGAACGCCGCATTAGTATCAAGAATATTGTTAAAACTGATGTCTATGCCGCCTTCCAATAAAGTGCCGCTGCACGTCGAAGTTTCACTGCTTGGCGGCAGCTTGTAGAAGGCCGCGGATTGATGGGGATTTTCACCGTAACGCAACGATGCAGCTTTGCTGACTGCGATTGACACTTTCTCAGGATACTCTTCGCCTGATATGGAGTTAAGATATTTTGCTATCGCCGTATCATACGAAGCCGTCAAGCCGAACACAATCCGTGCGAAATCGCTTCGCAGCTTTTCACTAATGGCCCCGTTGTTTTTCTCCATCTCTTCAATGACCTGGTCATACTGGTCGGTTTGTGTTACGACCGTTAAGAACTTATGATTTTTCGCCGCAGACCGAAGCATACTTGGCCCGCCAATATCGATATTTTCAATTGCTTCGGCCAATGTACAGTCTGATTTAGCGATTGTCTGTTCGAACGGGTACAGATTTACACATACTAAATCAATCGGTTCGATATTATGTTCTTCCATTGCGGCCTTGTGTTCACTTTTATCACGAAGCCCCAGCAGCGCCCCGTGTATCTTTGGATGAAGTGTTTTTACCCTGCCATCCATCATTTCAGGAAAACCCGTAACTGACTCAATACCAACAACATCCAGCCCGGCTTCGCTGAGCTTTTTAGCTGTTCCGCCGGTACTGATTATCTTAACTCCCATCTTGCTGAGCTTGCCGGCGAAATCGACCACGCCGCTTTTGTCAGAAACACTTATTAATGCCGTCTTGATTTTTACGTCCATTCGTACTCCTTTTGTGTTTAAATTTCCTTGATCTGTTTTTACTATTGGTCCCTCGTATTCCGTTTTTACATCCAGTCGGTTTTGTATATAGATGCTGTATTTCGGAACTACGAATTATTTAACCGGTTGCAGGCATGCAATCCGGCCGTGTTCATCAGCGATATAAATTTTCGAGTCCGTTGTATTGGCTGTGTGTCTCGTAACCTCTGCAAAATTAACCGAATATAGTTTCTTTGCGCTGAGGTTATCCATCACCACAAGTTTCCTGTCCCTGGTAATGACATAAGCTCTGCCTTTGGCTTCAGCTAATAAATCAACGCCACCAGGAACCGACCATATGAATTGTCCGCTTTGTTTGCCTATTGCTGTTACACCCTTGGCGGGGACATATTGATAGACGACTTCTTGTGTTACACGAGGCTCTCTATCAAGCACACCGGCGGTTTGATATTTCCAAATAAGCTGCCTTCTCAAAGGTAAACCAACCATATCGACCCGGTACACGTTTGTATCCTTGCTGGCAAAAAATAATGACGTACCATCCCTGACAATCGGCCCCGCTATGCCGTCGGAAGCATCAAATTGCCACAGTTTTCTTGGTTTGTCCGGCGTAATGCTTATTACATTACCCGCATCGGTCCCAAAGATGACAGAAATATCATGAGCAATAATGGAAGTAATCATCGAATCGTTCTCAGCGGCTACCTCAAAAATCTGTACCTTATCTTCGGCCCGTAAGGTATGCAAACGTTTGTCAGCTCCGCTAAGGTAAAAAAACGAACTGTTGCGGGCGGCGGGACAGGCTATTCCAAATCCCACATCTACTGTCTTGAGCTGATTTCCCGTTTTGGGATCGATCTCAATCAGTTTTGTGCCAACTGTCGATATAAGCTTATCTTCATAAAGCTTCAATCCTGCAACGGGAAGGCCTTCCGGGGCAACAATCCTGCGGAATATGATATCCCCGTTTTCCTTGTTCAGAGAAACCATATAATTCTGGTCTGAAATTGCATAGATACTGTTACCGAGAATAAACAATTGATCCAAACTTTCATTGTTTTTGATCGACAACTTGTTTTCCCACAATATTTTCAGGTTGGCGTGTTCCAGCAGTTTCGGTGAAACGAGCCATTGTGAACTACCTTCTGCTGCAATGCTGTATTGCACAAAACACAAGACTAAAAGACCCGCCAACAAAACAAATCTGTTTTTCAACATTCTTGCCATTTCATCAATCCTCACAAAAAACTTTACATTTACGGTAGTTCGACATAGTCAGCCAAATCGACATTCTGTTCCTTTTCGAAATTCTGCATTTGCTGGATACGTTCGATATCATCATTTATCCGGTTTACCAGCTTAAATATATAGGGTTTACCTACCAGGCGATTTTTCAGGTCATCGAGCATCGGCTCCCAGGTTCCGCCGTACAATTGTGCTTTGAGAACGACCAGCATACGATGCTCATCGCTCAGGCCATCAACAAAATCGTTTAAGACATTGCTGACGCTTGTTTTACCATCTTTATTACTATTTTTGCTCGGCTCATCCATTCGCCAAAACCTCATTTTGTGTCGGATAATAACTGCAATTCTCAAAAATTGCAACAAATTTTCCCAAATTAACCTAATTCGTATTTGACAGGGCCTTATACACCTTTTCAAATGTGGTTTTATAAAAAATTTATTATCAGATGATGAGGATAAAAACTATGAAACACTTAAACTTACGTTTATTTGTCGCCGTACTATTTTGGGGTGCATTGTGCTATGGCTGTGGATGCAGGCAACTCGAAGTCCAGACCGGTGGTTTGACTTATCCGCAGGCACGCAGGGATTCTGTCGTTGATGTCTATCATGGTACCGAAGTTCCCGATCCCTACCGCTGGCTCGAAGATGCTGATTCAAAAGAAACTCAGAGCTGGGTAGCAAAGCAGAATGAGCTGACATCCGGTTTTCTGTCAACCGTTCCTGTCAGAAAGGAAATCGAGAAACGTCTGAAAAAATTAATGAATTACCCCCGATATTCAGCTCCTTACAAGCGGGGTGAACGCTATTTCTTCAGAAAAAATGACGGCCTCCAAAATCAATCCGTCCTCTATTTTCAGCAAACACTCGATAGCCAGCCTGTTGTCGTTATCAATCCTAATTTACTCAGTAAAGATGGCACCGTTGCCCTTAGTACTACTGCTGTGAGTGAAGATGGCACTCTGCTGGCCTATGCTGTCTCTCGCAGTGGAAGCGACCGTCAGGAAATTAAAATCCGCACCATCGATTCCGGGCAGGACTATGACGAAAATCTTCAATGGTGCCGATTTACTTCCGTCGCCTGGAAGCATGATAACACAGGCTTCTTTTACAATCGTTTCCCTGATCCCAATACCGTTCCCGTTGAGGACCAGACAAACTATAGCCGTGTTTATTGGCACAAGCTCGGTACGCCGCAATTGCAGGACAAACTAATATACGAACGCCCGGACAATAAAGAATTAGGTTTCTCCCCATTGGTTACTGAGGACGGTAAATTTCTCATTCTCTATGTTTATCACGGCACCGACCCTAAAAACCGTATTTATTATCGTCCCGTTGAAGGCAACGGTCCATTTATCAGACTGCTCGACGATGCCGATGCCCGCTATGACTTTGTTGGGAATGTTGACTCAGTCTTTTACTTTAATACCGACCTCGATGCCCCGCGCGGACGTATCATCGCTATCGATATAAATAATCCCGCGCCCGCCGACTGGCAAACAATCCTGCCGCAAACAAAAGATGTAATTGATTATGCTGCCTGTATAAGTAACCACTTCGTTGTTGCCTATATGCACGATGTTCACCACCAGCTTAAAATTTATGATCTCGACGGAGGTTATGTTCGCGAAATTCCACTGCCTGCTCTCGGTAGAGTCGGCAGTCTATCCGGCAGACAGGACGATACTGAAATGTTCTTTTCTTTTACCTCATTTCTCTTCCCTGATACAAACTATCGCTATGATTTTCGCAATGATCAGTTGGCAATTTTCCAAAAGCCTGAAATCGATTTTGATTCTTCTGACTATCAGACCACACAGGTTTTCTATCATTCCAAAGATGGTACCCGTGTCCCTATGTTCATTACCCATAAGAAAGGTCTTAAGCTCGACGGCGAAAACCCGACGCTGCTTTACGCCTATGGTGGATTTAACATAAGTATCAGACCATCTTTTTCAGTATCTGTCATTAATTGGCTTGAGATGGGTGGTGTATATTGTGTTGCTAATCTGCGGGGAGGCTCCGAATACGGTGAAACCTGGCATCAGGCCGGTATGCTCGATAAAAAGCAGAACGTATTTGATGATTTCATCGCCGCCGCCGAGTGGCTGATTGCGAATAAATACACCAATGTGAAAAAGCTTGCCATCCGGGGCGGCAGTAATGGCGGCCTGCTTGTTTCCGCCTGTATGTTACAGCGTCCGGATTTGTTTGGTGCTGTTATATGCCAGGTTCCTGTTACGGATATGCTGAGATATCACAAGTTCACCGTAGGCCGGTACTGGATACCGGAATACGGCAACGCCGAGGCATCTGCTGAACAGTTTAAGTTTCTCTATGCCTATTCCCCGCTTCACAATGTCAAGGAAGGCGTGGATTACCCACCTATCCTTGTTACATCCGCAGATACCGACGACCGCGTTGTTCCCTCTCACGCCAAGAAATTCGTGGCCACTCTCCAGGCAAAAGCCGCCGGTAATAATCCCATCCTGCTCCGCGTTGAAACAAAAGCCGGACACGGCGGAGGCAAGCCGATAACCAAAATAATCGAAGAGCAAGCCGATATTTATGCCTTTCTATTCAAAGTGTTAAAGATGTAGAATATAGGTTTTACAAAGAACTAAATATGTTCTCATATATACATGTGTAAATTTAGTGGTTTAATGACCAGCCTTTACACTTGAAGAGAAGACTGTTTTACTTGCCTTTTCGAAACGGTCTGAATAATCCCAGCAAATTAAATTCCCGCCAGCTTTTTCTGACTGGAAATATCCCCCTTTCCACAAGGCCCACTTCCTCGATAGAGTAAAACGCATTGGGATTGAATTTCTTTATTAGATCGACCACACTACGTACCTCCCGGCGAGGTACAATGGTGAAAACTACCTTTACCTGCCCGCTGGTTCCGTGTCCGTCAATGCTCGTAACTCCATAATTTTCTGCTTTAAGAAAATCCACTAACGGCGCCGCATCATTTTTGGTAATCACTCTTATCATCACCAATCCCAGGGATAGTTTTTCAGCTATATGAATGCCGACAAAATTACCCATAGCGAACCCGCCCGCATAGGCGATATAACACGCAGGATTGGAGAGATTCTTCATAATCTGTCCTATAGCCAGAAGCCAGATCAGGATTTCGAAGAAACCGACTACAGGGGCGAGATATTTGAGCCCCCTGGAGACGAAGATGACCCGTACTGTCCCCATGCTAACGTCAATAATCCTTGCGCAAAAGATTAGAGCCGGAAGAATAAACCATGTATAAAATCCTGAGTTGACAAGCAGCAGATTATCCATATTAATTGTTCCTGGAGCTATTGTGTCTCTAATACATCAGAAATACTGTAAATATTTTCGTCAAACAATAATCATGGATTCATTGAAATCCTGTTTCGGATGTTCTCTAATTTACCAAAGCATATAAGCTCGTCACCGAGCAGAATTTTCATATTAGCCGTTGGATTGGGTATTGTTTCACCGCCTCTTACAGTCGCCAGTACCATAATGTCGTATTCCCTGAGTTGTGATTTCGCAAGTGTCTTGTTCAGCACGGGGCTTCCGGAATCGACTGTAATTCGTGATATACCGTATCCGCCGGTTGCCAGGAGCAATTCTTCAAAGGACACTTTTTGAAAGAGTTCTTTTTTTATAAGTTTCTTTCTGAGTAAAGTCGTCATTTTCCTGACAAATTTTTCGTATGTGGAAACCTTATAAATTCCATACACAACAGCTACAATAATTGCCAGATTCACCCATTTTACTAAATCGGGTGGGATGTCAACTGGTAGGAATGATTCGGACAATTTGGAAAGTATAGTTTTTTGGGGAACCAGAGAGCCGGCTAAAGTGGCAATCATAATTACCAAACCTGCGTTGCCTAAGATTATGAGAACTGTAGCAATCTTACGTCTTTGTTTGTCGCCGGTAATCAACTCAGATTCTTTTGTTGTAAATCCGGTGCCCGAAAAACACGATAGCGCCTGGAATTTTGCCAAAGACCACTCAAGTCCGGTTAATTGAAATGCTATCGCACCGATTCTAACCACAACGAAAGATACAATTAATGTTAGAATAAACAAGACTAACATAGATATTACTCCTCAGATAATGGAATGCTAATAATCCTCCCTCGTATTGTTAAAGCCATTTCTTCCTTCTAAAATAAAACAGCATAATAACTGCAACCGTAATCATAACCAGCCAGACAGCGCCGTAACCCCACTTTAATTTGAGTTCCGGCATATATTCGAAATTCATTCCATAAATTCCCGCCACGAAAGTAAGCGGAATAAACAAAGTTGCAATAATCGTCAGAACCTTCATAACGGCGTTCATTTTATTGCTAAGGCTGGATAGATATATATCCAGCATCCCCGAAACCATATCGCGGAAGCTTTCTATAGTATCGATAATTTGTATTGTATGGTCATAGACATCCCGCAGATAGATGTCTGTGGTTTCGTTGATGAGCGAAGATTCACTCTTTTGTAATCCTCCTATTAGTTCTCTTAAAGGCCAGATTGATTTGCGCAATAATAACATTTCTCTCTTAAGCGAGTGAATTTGCTGGACTGTTCGTTCCGTCGGATCGCCAATGACCTCTTCTTCCATGGATTCAATCTTCTCGCCGAATCTTTCCAGGATGACAAAGTAATTGTCAACTATTGCATCTAATAGTGCATAGGCCAGGTAGTCAGATCCCATTTTTCGGATACGTCCTTTTGCACTTCTGATTCTTTCTCTTATCTGCTCGAAGACATCACCTATGCGTTCCTGGAAGGAAATGACATAATTAGGCCCGAATATCAGGCTAACCTGCTCGGTTTCGACCGATTGGTTCTCATCACTAAAGCTGAGCATCTTGAGTACGATAAAAATGTGTTTTTCATAATCTTCGAACTTCGGCCGCTGGCCAGTGCTTAAGATATCTTCGAGAACCAGAGAATGCAGATCAAAACCTTTGCCGAGCTTTTCAAGTAATTCAATATCATGCAGACCGTCGATATTTATCCAACTGACAGTAGCTGTTTCTTTGAGTTTTAGACATTCTTCGATGTCTGTAACCTGTTTTTCCTGAAAGCTCTGCTCATCATAGTCGATGAAGGTAATTTTCACTGACTCAACTTTCTTTTCCCCAACATGAACCAGTGTCCCCGGAGGTAAACCGGCCTTACTCGAACGTCTCTTGACAACTTTGAGTTTTTTTATACTTTTTTTCATCTTTTTTAAATCTCCCATATTTTCTAAGGGTATATATAGAAGGAGAACTCTTGTTTTTAAGTTTCAACTGTCCTGGATTACGGCTTTTTTCTTCCCGGATTTTCTTAAGAGCAGACTGGTGGTGATTGTACCCGCTACAAAACCAACAATAAACGTCAAAATCAACAGTATAGCCCTGGGCATAGCCACATTCATGAAAAGGATTTTGGTTTCCACAGATTCGGTATTCTGAAGAAAAATAATAAATGCCAGTATAGATATTACAATTATTGCAACCAACTTGACTTTTTTCATAATCAAACTCCTTTTTCCTGATTTTCGTTTAGATTGTTATTGGCTTTTACTTTCACGGTTAAGTCCCTTACTACGGTAAACGGAAAGCTAACCATTTGTCGCAAGCCCTCGACAGATGAAAGTGTTCGCACCTGACTTCTCACCTCTGTAATAAGCTCATTAAAGACAACTTTTCCTTCAACCTCTCCAACTTCTTTTATCATAGATAAACGATGAATTGAATATAATCCAATTATAAACGCAATAGCAAAGAAAAAGTCCCACTGTTGAAGATTAAGGGTAGGCAGGCTGAATTCTCCCGCGGGGCTTTTATAATTAAGTACCCAGTCTAACTGTCGATTTGCAAAGAAGTCAGCAAACTTACCGCCTAAAATCGGGGCAATACCTGCCGCTATTGAGTTGGCAATAGTATTGGCTGCAAGATAGGATGTTGCCTGTCCCTGAGGCGCCAGTTTCATACTGATATTGCCCGAGGCCAGAGACACGCCCGCAGAAGAAAGACCCATTACGATATGTATAATTATCAGCAATGGAATAGTGAGAAAGTACTTCTCAGGCATAGTCGTAAATGTCCAGGCGAGAATCGAAACTATAAATAAAGGTCCACAAATAGCAAGTACCGATTTGTTACTGAAACGGTCTGTAAACTTGCCCCAGATTTTAAGAAAAGCGAAATTCAGCACTTGGCTGAGTATGGAGAGCCCGATGATAACTGACATGCTTAAACCCAGTCTTTTTAGCATATAAACCATAAAGAAAGGTGCGGCCAGATTTACCGCAAAATTCCAGGAGCACATAAAAACAATAAGCTTTCGGAAATTCTCATCTTTAAATGGTTTAGAAAGCAATTTCAAGATACTTGATTTCTCCGCAATTGTCGGCATCCGTTTCTCGGGCGTTTTGTATAAATAGTAAAGCCCGAGAACACCAATCGCAAAGCCGGCCAAAAACAGAATCGAATAGCCATGCACCTCATACTCGGCAAACAATTTTTTCCAAAGGTCTAAATAGACCGCTGCGAGTAAGCTAAGTGCGATTCCCACACCTGTGGCGAGTCTCATCCTTTTCGAGAAGAATGAGCCTAATACCTCTTGGGGAATAAGGTCCCGCATCCATGAATTCCAGCTACAGCCGGAAACTGCTCCAAGTGCCGAAGCAGCTATCATTGATATCAATAGGACAGCGAGGCCTATTTTGGCCCCGAACAGAAAAGGACTTAGCGCTATAAACAGCCAGCACAGACGACTCAGAGCCGCTGTCACTACTACTATACCTCGTCTGTTACGTATTTTTTCAACGAGAAATATCGAAGGTAATTGCAGCAATTGTGCTAATGGTCCAATCGCTGCCAACAATCCAATAACAAAATTGGATGCGCCAAGCTTGACAGCGAAAGCGACTAAAAATGCTCCACCGGTCAATATCCCCATCGACTGCGATGCGATTCCATCCTTGATAACATAACTTAGTCCCGATTGAACTTGCTCCTCTGTGAGAGCTTCTTGGGTTTTGAACCACATAATCGTTCCCTCCATTTTGTCAGGACGCCCTAAAACTTAAGGTACTTTTTCGCTTTTTTCAATCTTACACCCACCTTACCCACGTCTTCGATGTGCCCTATTCTTGCGGATTTCCGCTGCTCCAGAATACGCTTGACTGTTAGAGGCCCAAGCCCTGGCACTCGCAGGAGTGCAAACCTTGAGGCTCGATTTACATTTACAGGAAATGCTTCAGGATGACTGAGAGCCCATGCTTCTTTTGGGTCTGTAGTCAAAGACAAGTTTCCATTCTTCTCGAAAAGAATGTCTGATTCTTTGAAGCCGTATTGACGAAGCAGAAAATCCACCTGGTACAGCCGATGTTCCCGCATAAGAATATCCGTGGGACTTTCCCCCGCTTTTTGTTCACCATCGATAGATTCATCGCCCAGCCCTTTTTGGTAAGCGCTGAAATATACTCTGTGCATTTTAAGACGTTCATATAGTCCGAACATATACTTGATGATTTCCTCATCAGGTTCCCCGGCCGCCCCAACAATGAACTGCGTTGTCTGCTTGACCCTCTGGTATCTCGATCCGTATCCGGTCAGCCTACTGATAAGCTTGATAGGCTCGATAATATCCTGAATATACCTTTTCTTGTTCGAGACTTTCGCAAGTCTCTTTTCGCCCGGTGTCTCAATATTCAGTGAGACCGCGCTGGCTAAAGAAACCGCCTCTT
>CAZIAN010000044.1:0-9920 GCA_964537355.1 uncultured Pirellulales bacterium
AGCTCAGCAAGACTCTTTTTAATGCTGGCTGGGCAAAACACTATCTTGACCTTCTCCAAACCGATCCAGACCTCTCGGCGGACAAGTACATTCAGAATCTACGCTCTTTATACCTGGACAAGGATTGCCTCACTCACACCCTTCTCATGGAGAAAACTCTTTTAGAACTCCTGGAGAGGAACAGCCAAAATCGCATGGCGTTCGAATACCTGATGGCCAGGTATATGTTAAAAAAGCAATTAGACAAACTTGCCCGGAATCTTGAGCGTTTACAAGATTTCGGTTATAAAGAACTACCCACGCATTATGAAGAGGCGGCCCTTATCTATATATATGGAACTCGAAAGCCTCTCAATCTCAGCGGTTATCCACTAAGTCCTCAAAAGCGTCGACAGATCGAAGACTTTTCCCGGCTCCTCAGTAGTTACGGCCGAGACAAACAGGCCGCCTCCAAAGAGCTGGCAAAAAAATTCCGCAATACTTATTTCTACTATTATAAGTTTGCATCTACAGGCTCGAATAAATGACTTAAATGCATATAAGTATGAAAACAAAATTACATAAAACCGGAAAAGCGAAACTCATTTACGCGATAATCGTATGCGCACTTATTGCCGTTTCATTGCTTTATGCCCGCCGCAACAGAAAAGTCACGATCAAACAATACAGTTCCATCGACCGGCCCGCAAAAGTCCAGCCGGATTACGCCGGCAGTGTCATCCCGCCAAACATCGCACCCCTGAACTTTGTCATAAAGCAGAAAGGGGCAGGCTATTTTGTAAGAATATACTCCGAAAAAGGAAATCCAATTGAGATATTCAGCAAAAAACCCACGATTTTGATTCCGAAGCGCCCCTGGCACGAACTTCTTGATTTAAACCGAGGCCGGCAACTTAATATGGATGTCTATGTCGGATCCGGGGCTGGTGCATCATCTTCCAAAGGAGAAAATATCCGCTGGTCCCGCTTTCAAACCCTCACCGCCCGGATCGCTCCTGAGGACATTGATACTTTCCTCGTATATCGAAAGATTCGACCGGCCCATGGAACATGGAGAGATATGGGTATCTATCAGCGTAATCTTAGCAGCTTTAGTGAATCAGTCATTTTGGACAATGGATATTTCAAGCATGGCTGTGTCAACTGCCACGCTTTTTGCGGAAATCGTGCCGAAAAAATGTTGCTCGGCATCCGCAGCGCTGTTTACGGCAGCTCGGCTTTGCTGGTCGAAGGTGACAAAGTACGAAAGATTGGAACAAAATTCGGATATACATCCTGGCATCCCAGCGGCCGTGTTGCCGCATTTTCTGTCAACAAAGTCAGGCAGCTCTTTCATTCGGCCGCAAGCGAGGTCCGGGATGTGATGGACTTTGACTCCGTGATGGTTTATTACCTGGTTGACTCAAAAACCGTAAAGACCGCACCGAATCTGGCCCGAAAAGATCGTCTCGAAACATATCCGACCTGGTCACCTGATGGCCGTTATTTATACTTCTGCAGCGCACCGGTTACCTGGTCGGATAAGACTGTCGTTCCCGAATCCTACGACCAAATAAAGTACGGCCTTGTCCGAACCGGTTACGACCTTGATCACGACCAGTGGGGACCGCTGGAATCCGTGCTTTCGGCCGAGGATACGAGCCTAAGCATACTTTTGCCGCGAATCAGCCCGGACGGCCGATGGCTACTGTTCTGCATGTGCGATTACGGCTGCTTTCCCGTTTACAGACAGAGCAGCGACTTGTATATGATGGACCTCGAAGCGGCAAAACAAACGGGAGAGTATAAGTACAACCGACTCGATATCAACAGCAGCGAAAGTGAAAGCTGGCATAGCTTCTCGAGTAACAGCCGATGGATAGTATTCAGCAGTAAAAGAGGCAGCGGCGTATTCACAAGAACATATATCGCATACGTAGATAAAAGCGGCAAGGTACACAAGCCGATAAGGTTGCCTCAGAAAGATCCGACGTATTATGAATCATGCCTTTGGACCTACAGCGTCCCCGAACTTGTTATTGAACCTGTTCGGGTAACAAGAGAAAAGCTCGGTAGGGTCGTTCGCAGTTCCGAAAAAATATCCGTCAAGATGCCAATAACCATGGCCACGCCCAAACCCGGCCAGCCCCCAGGATCTCAGGAGCCATGGCAGACCGAACGCGAGTAATAGAGAGGATACATAGTGAACTCACTTATAAATAACCAGCAGCAAAAAAACGTCAGGGCAATTCTGCCTTAGTAATATAAAATATCTATCCTGAAAATGTTGTAGCTAAGCAGGCTTCTATGGTTTACCAAAGCTACTGAAAATTATTAACATTGAGAAGAAATTATGTTATTATGAGACTCGGAGTTTTCAGGAGTGTTTCAATGAAGCATATATCGGAAATGTCAGTAGGAATAACGATTCCTAATCGGAGGATAAAGGGATTTCCAAGGGGTTTCACGCTCATAGAACTGCTGGTAGTGATTGCGATTATAGCAGTTTTGATGGCTATCTTAATGCCGGCACTTAGCAGGGTGCGAGAACAGGGTAAGCGGGCGGTCTGCCTAAGCCATCTCAAGCAGCTTGGATTAGTGTGGATTATGTATGCGGACGATAACGACGGCTATATTGTCAACGGGGCGGCAGGCCATGCTGGGGTTCCTAATGATGCGAGGCATCCAAACGAGAAGCCCTGGGTCGGCGTTTGCTGGGCGCCTAATTATGCAACCGGAGAACAGCTTCCAGAATTGCAACAAATAGAACAGATTAAGGCAGGAACGCTATGGCCTTACTGCAAGAACCTGAAGCTTTATCGTTGCCCAACCGGATATCGTGGTGAAATGCTGTCCTATGCTATCGTGCATTCGATGAATGGTAATCCTCCAGCGGGAACTTATAATGAAGCAGGAGGCAGACAGATACCGAAACAGGAGAATGGTGTGTGGCTATGGGTGAAGAAGAGATCGCAGATTTACAACCCGGCGCCGGCGGAAAGGGTCGTTTTCGTTGATGAAGGCTGGGCGACATCATACAGCTATGCGGTCCACTACGTGCAGGAGGCATGGTGGGACGACCCGACAGTTCGGCATGGTGACGGGACGACTTTCGCCTATGCGGACGGTCACAGCGAATACTGGAAATGGAAGGGCATCGACACGGTTAAGATGGCCAAGAGCCGGGACCGTAGTCACCCCGGTAACTACACGCCTGAGTCTGCTGAGGGCTTCCATGATCTATACAGGCTTCAGAAAGCGACCTTTGGCAGACTGGGTTATCAGCCGAGCCAACCGTGGTAGAAAGTGATTACTTTCTCGATCAAGGAAGGTGATTAATATTCAAACAATCAGGGTAAAACTTAAGGAATCCGGTATCAGGATTCTTGCAGGGACCTTTTTTGTACCTTTTATGCAAGGGACACTCCTGTTTATTTCAGCAGGTCATATAAATATCTTCAGGGCCTGGTGTTATCTTGTCTTAAGTTTCATCGGCATGTTTGGAGGGATAGCCGTTGTGTCTAAATTTGACCCTGATCTGGTTAACCAGAGAGGTCTTTGGAAGGAAAAAAAGGACACTAAAGGCTGGGACAAAATCCTTGTTCGGATATATGTTATTTTTGGATTTTATGTTCTGCCTGTGATAATCGGGTTGGATGTAGGAAGGTTCCAATGGTCTAATCTTGGCATTCCTTTTGGGATTGTGGGGGGTGTATTGTTTATTCTTGGCTCTGTTTTTATCCATTGGGCTATGCTGGTAAACAGACATTTTGAAGCCTTAGTTCGCATTCAGAACGACAGAGGCCACAGAGTAATAACGACGGGGCCGTATAGAATAGTGAGACATCCGGGCTATGTTGGGGCAATGTTATGGGGAATCTCTACACCACTTATCATCGGTTCGGTTTACGGATTGATTCCAGGCGGAATAGCAGTTATTGTGTTGATTATCCGCACTTCGTTGGAAGACAAATTGCTCCGTAGCGAACTAAACGGCTACGTTGAATATACTAAAAGAGTCAGATACAAACTTGTACCGGGACTTTGGTAAGCCCTTTTTGATTGATTATTCATGATTACCCCCCTTAGAGTATAAAACACTCTAAACAAGTGGGCGTGCAAATTGGGCTGGAAACGTTGGTTTCTGGGGAAAAATGGTAAATTGCAAAAATTTTTGTTGAAATAGACCGAGATATTGTTAGAATCCTGAGTTTAGGATATTTCGGAGCATATAAGTTATGAAAGACAAGATACATCCAAAGTATGAAAAAGTGGTAGTTCACTGCGGCTGCGGCAATACATTCGAGACCAGCAGCACGATAAAAGAGATACATGCAGAAATCTGCTCAATGTGCCATCCATTTTACACTGGTAAGCAGAAATATGTGGATACAGCCGGGCGAATAGAGCGTTTCCAAAAGAAATACGGCACAAGCTACCAAACGAAGGACAAAAAAGTCCAGCAAAAATAGCGTGTTCTACAGGTAACAATTCGGGCTCCCATTCTGAAAGTCATCAGGACGGGGGCTCTCGTTCTTTTGCCTGCAACTGTAGTTGTGCAGAGATATTTTAATGCAGGTGGAAGCCAGGCGGTCAAAACGGACAATTTACAACAGTGCGATGATTTTTCGTGCTTTGCAGAGCAGCGAGGAAAAGCCCCCAGTTAGCTGGGTTTGGTAAGGAGATTCGCAGGAACACCATTAGCGGAACGTATTTATGGCTGACAATAACGATAGTTTATTGGTAAAACTCGACGAAATGGATGCGCGCTTTAATGAAATCGAAAAGCAGATTTCCGATCCGGATATATCCAGCAACACAAATAAGCTGATAGCATTATCCAAAGAGCAGGGCAAGCTCAGGTCAATAGTTACGAAATACCGGCGGTATAAAAAGGCGGTGGCGGGGATTGAAGAAGCCGAGCAGATATTAAATGACGATGACGCCGACAAGGACTTCAAAGAGTTGGCAAAAGAAGAGCTTCAAGAGTTTGAAGGTCAAAAGGGCGCTCTTCTAAAGGAAATTACAAATACTCTCATAATGGCCGACGATATGGATATCGACTCGGTGATAATAGAAATCCGGGCAGGGACGGGCGGTGAAGAAGCGGCTTTGTTCGCTCGCGATCTGTATAATATGTATATACGATATGCTGAGAGCCGCAGGTGGAAAGTTGAGCAGCTTGACTTTAGTGCATCCGAAAAGAACGGTTTTCGCGAGGTGATATTCGGCATTAAGGCCCCCGGGGTCTGGTCTGAATTAGGGTATGAGGGCGGGGGGCATCGAGTGCAAAGGGTGCCGGAGACGGAATCGCAGGGCAGAGTTCATACCTCGGCGGCGACTGTGGCGGTATTGCCTGAGCCGGAGGAACTTGATGTCCAGATAGCTCCCGATGATGTAGTCGAGCATGTCAGCAGGTCGAGCGGGCCGGGCGGACAAAACGTAAACAAGGTGAGCAGCGCTATCAAGCTCGAACATTTACCAACGGGGATCACTATCAGTATGCAGGATGAAAAGAGCCAGCATAAGAACCGGGCGAAGGCTTGGCGGGTGCTGAGGAGCCGGGTTTACGAATATCATCTGAGCAAGAAAAGGGCTGAGCGCGATTCGCAACGTAAAACGATGATTGGCTCGGGCGACAGGTCTCAAAAAATCAGAACCTATAACTACCCGCAAAATCGCGTGACCGACCACAGGATTAACTTATCTCTTTACAGTCTGGATAAGATAATGGGCGGTGATATGGGGGAGATAATTGCAGCATTGAAAGAATACGACAGGCAGCAGAGATTAAAAAACCTTTAAATAGTAAAGAAAGTCTGGCGTGTGGAGTTTTATGCAATGATAGTAGTTGTTACGGGAATGGTTGGCGTTGATAAGAAAAGCTATCTTGAGAGAGTATGCCGACTCGCCGGGGAAAATGGGAAAGAGGTGCTGCTTTGCAACGTAGGCGATCGGATGTACGCCGAGGCTCCGGATATTCCGCCGGGGAAAATTCTGGATATACAAATGAAAAGGCTGAATTCGCTCCGCCGGAGCGTATTCAAAGACATCATCGCGAAGGCCGAAAAGGCCCCAAACCTGATAGTCAATACTCACGCAACTTTCCGCTGGCGGCACGGATTGTTTCCGGCGGTCGATTTCGACCAGATGCGCCAGCTTAACGCCGATATGTATATCTGCCTGATTGACGGTGTAAGCGCACTACATACCCGGCTTGACGTCGAACACTCGGCGGAACATACGCTGAAAGATTTGATTGTCTGGCGGGAAGAAGAGATTCTCGGCACTGAAATGCTGTGTAAAGGTATTGACGAAAGGATTCCTCTTTATTGCCTTGCCCGCGGCATGAAAGAGCTAACCACCGAGACGTTCTACGGACTTGTCTTTAACGGTCAATCCAAAAGAGCCTACCTGAGTTTTCCTATGACAGCAGTTGAAGGCATGGAAAATGTGAAAAATGAAATTGACGAATTTCGACATACGATGAAGCAGTCGTTTATCTGCTTCGACCCGGGTGATCTGGAAGAATCATATCTGCCACTAAAGGCCCAGCGAGCAAGCGAAAAAGGACTGGACTATGTCGAGGTGACGACGCTGGGGCGGACAGTACGGCTGGATTTGCACGAGGTCAGGCAAATCGAGCGCGATATTAACAGCCAGATATACGCACGTGATTTTATGCTGATTGACCAGGCTGAGATGATAATCAGCTTAATTCCGGCGATGGACGATGGACGGGCCTCTATTTCCAGCGGTGTTGAAAGGGAACTTCAGCACGCTCATGAGGCGGCCAAAGAAGTTTATGTCATCTGGACGGCAAAGCAGACTCCTTCGGTATTCATTACCCAGACGGCAACGCAAGTATTTAACAATATCGCCGGGGCAATAGACTTTTTCAAAAAGAAAGGGTATATAAAAAGAAGTTAGATGTCGATTATCGAACAGCAAATATCGGAAAAGGAATTGGCGGGCTGTATTGACCATACCCTGCTTGAGGCAACGGCGACAAAAGAGCGCATCGAGCAGTTGTGTGAAGAGGCGAAGAGCTATGGTTTTCATACGGTTTGCGTTAACCCACGATGGCTACCTTTGGCGGCTGAGCGATTACATAATACGAAAGTAAAAGTCGGTGGTGTGGTGAGTCTGCCGCTCGGCGGAGACACGACGAAAATCAAAGTCGCTCAGGCAAAAGAAGCTATTTTTGCCGGCGCCGATGAGATTGATATGGTCGCCGATTTGGCGGCCATAATCGCCGGTGATACAAAATATCTGCAAACCCAGTTGTTAGGCGTGCTGAAAATCTGCCGGTCTATGAGACCTGTGGTGTTGCTCAAAGTGATAATCGAATCGGCCGCCCTTAATAATGATCAAAAGATATTCGCCTGCCAAGTAGCCCAAATGTGCGGGGTAGATTTCATAAAGACGAGCACAGGAATGAATCCCGCCGGCGGAGCAACTGTTGAAGACATAAAGTTAATGAAGGAAACGGCTCCGAAATGCAGAATAAAGGCGGCAGGCGGAATCAAAACGGCAAAGCAGGCCCTTGAAATGTTAACGGCAGGAGCCGAAAGGATAGGCACTTCTTCGGGCGTACAGATAATTAATGAGTTCAGGGCGGGACAACAATGACAGCAGGGGCGGTTGCCAAAACGGATAATCATATTGTCTGCAAACTGCACTGCAAAAAGATTAGTACGTCAGTAGATTTGCCGGCCTTGAGCGAAAGATTTTCCAACTTAAAATCGGCCTCAATTCTCGGCGGCAACCCGGCCAAGGCGGATGCGGACAGATTCAGCTACTGGGCCGCCGAGCCGAAAGAGATATACGAATTTAAAACGGGGCAAAAAGAGCCGTTTGGAAAACTACAAAAAATTCTGACCAAATATAAACTCGAAGACCATAAGGGCAACCACACGGGGTTGCCCCTACGAGGTATGTTTTGCGGCGGATGGATAGGATATTTCAGTTACGAACTCGGCAGATATATTGAAAAGCTCCCGGAAACTACAATAGACGACCTTAAGATGCCGCTGATTCGGCTTTGCTTTTACGAAAGGTTAATTGCATACGACCATATCGAAGGAGCTTTTTGGCTAATTGCTCTGGAATTGCCGGGCGAATCTGAAAAACCTCAGGACAAACTTGTCATGCTGGAGCAGTTGCTGAGAGAATCTCAAACAAACTGCATCTCGCAACCGGTGCCTGTTGACCTTGAAGCAATAGATTTTTCTAATATTCTCTGCAATATGGATAAAGAGTACTACCTGCGGACGGTAGAGAAAATAAAACGCTATATCTATGACGGCGAGGTCTATCAGATTAATTTCTCACAGCGATTCGAATGTGAATACGAAACCGAAGCTATAAATCTTTATCACTGGCAAAATCATTATAATCCAAGCGGCTACGCCGCATATATTGACGGCGGAAATTTTCATATCGTCAGCACCTCGCCTGAGATGTTTGTCACAATCGATGACGGCTTTATCCGAACCAAGCCGATAAAAGGCACCCGTCGGCGTATCGATGAGACGGCCCAGAAAAACCCGCAAGCCAAAAAAACAAATACAAATAATTTCAACGAGCTGCTTTACAGTGATAAAGAACGCGCTGAGTTGAATATGATAATCGACCTGGAGCGTAACGATGTGGCTAAAATCTGCAAGCCGGGGACAAGGAAAGTAACTCAGCCCAGGACAATCGAAAGCTATCCGACGGTTTTTCATGCTGTGGCGACAGTAGCAGGAGAGCTACGCGATGAAATAACAATCTGCGATATTTTGAAGGCGATGTTTCCGGGCGGTTCTATTACAGGCGCTCCGAAAATCCGCTCGATGGAAATCATCGACGAAACCGAGCCGACGGCAAGAGGCGTTTATACCGGCAGTATCGGCTTTATCGGCATTGACGGCAGTGCATGCTTGAATATTGCGATACGAACGATTATTATCACAAACCGAAAAGCCTTCGCCCAGACTGGCGGTGGAATAGTAGCGGATTCAGACCCAGGATTTGAATGGGCCGAGACAATCACAAAGGCAAGAGCGCTCGTAGCAGGTATACAAGCAACTCAGAAAAATACACAACAGATAATAGATATAAAAAAGAAAAAAACGAAGTCCTTAAAAATCAAAATAAAACAAAATGATGGAAAAAGTATTTTTAAATGACAAACTGATCGATACCGACAAGGCCCGCATATCCGCAACGGACAGCGGGTTTTTGTATGGAGCAGGGCTTTTCGAGACAATGCGGAGCTACGACGGCGTGGTCTTTGCGCTAAAGGACCATTTAGAAAGATTGTTTACCAGTGCCGGGGCATTGTCTATATATAATCCATTCGATGAGGAATATATCACCGGCGCCATCTACAAAGTTCTGAAAGCAAACAAATTGACAGATGCCCGCCTGCGATTGACACTTACGAACGGCCCGATGGCGGAATCGGAGGAGCAGCGCAAAGCCACGCTTCTTATCACCGCTACAAAGCTCCAGCCTTATCCGTGGGAATATTATAAAAAAGGCGTTATGGTGATACTTTCTGCATCCCGGCAGAACACATTCGAGCCGACATGCGGACATAAAACAACATGCTATTTTTCGCGCATAATTACGCTAAACATCGCACATCAACGAAGAGCAGCCGAGGCGTTATGGTTCACGACGGACAACCGGCTGGCAGAAGGGTGCGTAAGCAATGTGTTTGTCGTTAAGGATTCTGTCATTCATACGCCGCGGATTGAAACGCCCGTTCTTGCGGGGATAGCGAGAAAGACCGTATGTGAAATCGCCTCGACAAACTCTATCAAATTAGTTGAAAAAGACCTTTATATAGACGACGTATTGAGCGCCGATGAGATTTTTCTGACAAATGTAATTATGCAGATTCTACCGGTAACCTCAGTGGAAAAGCACATTGTAGGTGACGGCAAGGTCGG
>CAZIAN010000044.1:10020-13392 GCA_964537355.1 uncultured Pirellulales bacterium
GATGAGAAAGGCCCATCCTTACGAAACGCCTGCTTTTGACATTATCAAACTTTACAACGACCAAAACAAATTCGGCCTCGGCAGAATCGGCAAATTAGCAAAGCCTTTACGAATAGAACAGATTATTCAAAGAATAAAGAAACACACCGGCGCGACAGTCGCGGGTATGGTCGGAAAAGAAAAACGGCTGGTAAAAACAGCGGCGGTATGCGCCGGAACATGCGGGGCTATTATCAATTTGGTTATCGCGGCAAAAGCCGATCTGTATCTAACAGGCGAATTGAAACACCATCAGGCATTAGCCGCACAGGAAGCAGGTCTGACCTGTATATGCCTGAGCCATACGGTCTCGGAACGGTTTATATTGAAAAATTTTGCCAAACAGTTGCAAAAACAGCTAAATTCAGTGACAATAAGGATAAGTAAAAAAGACGCAGACCCATTTAAATGGAAAAATATATGACAGAAGAACAACTGGAACAAACGGAAGCGCCATTGCCAAATACTGAAACCAGTGAAGAGACGGAAGAACAACTGGAACAAATGGAAGCACCATTGCCAGATGCTAAAGCCAGTGAAGATGTCGAAGAACAGAACGACTTACCAGAACAGGGCCAAGGCGGTGAGCCGACAGTTGAGATTGTCGTCGAAGCGGTCCTGTTTGCCAGCGATGAATCTCTTACTGACAATCGGTTAGCCAAAATCGTTGAGACATCCATAAAACAGGTCCGTCAATGTATCAAGAACCTGAACGAGAAATATCAGGCCAACAACAACGCCTTTAGAATAGAGCAAATTGCCGGCGGTTATCAGATGCTTACCCTTGGCACTTACAACTATTGGCTGAAAAAATTACTTCGTGCCCGCAGCGACAGCAAGCTTAGCCCCGCGGCCTTAGAGACCCTTGCCATAGTCGCATACAAACAGCCGGTTATTCGTGCCGATATCGAGGTCATCAGAGGTGTAGCAGCGGGCGAGGTACTTCGGACTCTTTGCTATAAAGGTCTGGTTAAAATAGTTGGCCGGGCTGAAATCTTAGGCAGGCCGATGCTCTACGGGACAACAAAGAAATTTCTGGAAGTCTTCGGCCTTAATACACTCAAAGACCTGCCAAAAATAGAAGAGCTTAAAAAGCCGCCCGCCTGAGCAATGCCGGTATTGCCTATTGAATCTTTTATTTCTTTGCTTTTCTAAGAGCTTTTAGAATGCTCGCAGCTACCTTTTCGGCCAAGTAGTCATAACCCTCAGCGGTAAAGTGAACATTGCCTGGCAGTTGAATTTCGCTCAGTTTCTGCATAGCGTGGGCATAAAGGTCGTTAATCATTACGCCGTTTTCTTTCATTATTTTTTTAGCGGCTTTGTTGTACTTTATTTCATCACCTTTGATGCGGCCCGACTCACCATCTGGAACCGGCGTCGTATTGGCCCAGATAAGCTCTGCGCCGGTGTCCTTGAGTATCCCGACAAGCTTGCGGAGGTTCTGTTGATACTCTTCAAATGTTAAATCCAGTCTGCCATTGGCTTTGTCCCTACGGATCGGAGTTCCCGGGTCGGTGCTTCGATAACAAATGTCGTGCAGGCCCCAGTTGAAGTGTATGACATCCCATTTGCCGTCACCGAGCCATTCGTTAATCTTTTCCAGACCTATTCCTGTATGCCGGGCATTAGTTGGCACCCGATGGAGGTTGACCTTGCCAGCAAGCAGCTTGCGCACGGGCAATGTATAACCAATCGAGATAGAATCACCAATCAGCAGTACCCTCGGCAGGCTTGGATCATCTTCGATTGGAGCAAAAACAGGATTTAACCGGGCTGTTTTCTTTTGGGGCTGATTCGGTTTTGATATATCTTTTAAGTAACCTAAGGAAGTGAGGAACCTGTCGGTTTCTTCGATGGTTTTATTAAATGAGCTGTTATCTTTGTCTCTGCCGTAGTTGAAAAAACCGTGCCCTTTTTCTTCGAACGGTACAAGGCGGCAAATATTGCCGGCCTTTTTCATCGTTGAGGTGAAACGCTCAACGCTGTCGAATGGAACGGTACTGTCGGCGGTTCCGTGAAAAATAATACACGGCGGAGCACCTTTTTTTATATGCTGCAAGGGAGATATTTCCTTTGCACGTTTGAACCTTTCATCCGAGGCCCTTTTCTTTGAAAACTCCACGAGGTCAACGGCTGGATTGAAGAGTACCATCGCATTCGGCTTTGAGCTTATATTATGGTCTTCGCTTTCTTCATCAAGCCCATCAAGCACGCCTGTGCAGGCCGCAACATGACCGCCGGCGGAACCACCGCCTGCAATGATTTTATCCGGATTGACACCAAGCCGGGCTGCGTTGGCCCGGACCCAGCGAATGGCGGATTTGCCATCGGCAACGCATTCGAACGGTGTAGTGCCATGGGTGTTTTTGACGCGATATTCAGCGGAAATCGCCATCATTCCGCGCGAGGCCAAGTAATCGCACTGGTGATAAAACTGCGTTGGAGTACCACCTACCCAGCCACCGCCGAAAAAGAACACTATGGCCGGCAAAGGCTCTTTTACTTTCCTGTCGGGTGGTTCAAATATATGCAGTTTCAACTCGACGTCGCCGATGGTTTTATAGACCACCAGTATCGGCTTTATCGTAACTTCCTGCGTTCTATCGCGGCGCTGTGCTGCACAAAGCAGAGTTGCTGAAAAACAAACCATAAATATTATTACAATCTTTTTCATCCTTATAACTCCTTCTGAGAAGAATTATATTTTGAAGTTCCCTTAATTCCACGGCAGCTCATCGTCAGGCTTGACTGCATGAGCAGGACGGGGATGCTCATCATCGAAAACGTACATATCATCCTGTTTTTCGATGGTAACAAAACTTTCGTCAATCGAGCCGTCCGGCTTTGTTATCTTATCGAGTGAAAGCTTGAGGTGCTTGGCAAGAAACTTATAGGCACCGGTACGTTTGGATAAGCCATAATCATGTCCTTCATCGGGAAGGTGCAGATTCTCCACAAGATCCTCGGCGCCATAGAGACGATATACATTTTTGATATAAGGATATTCGACATTCGGTGTGTTTTTAGTCCAGTCCTTACCGTCGGAAATCAGCAACTGTGGGCGCGGTGCGGCCAGCGCGGCAATATCCGTATTGTTTGTCTCGTGCATTTCGCTTAAGTGGATAGGCATACCGCTTTCGCAGTCGCATCCGCCGAAGAAGTGGGCCGAGACCATTACCGTCGGGACGGAAACGGCGATGCGGTCATCAACCGCGGTTACAAGAAACGTTTGTGTTCCTCCGCCGGAAGCTCCCGTGACGCCGATACGCTTAGGGTCAACTTGTTTAAACGAGGTAAGAAAATCGATGGCGCGGATGCTGTTCCAAAGCTGCA
>CAZIAN010000044.1:13492-19062 GCA_964537355.1 uncultured Pirellulales bacterium
CCGGGCAAACTTTCAAACGCCGCGTTTTGGACAGTGTAGCCATCGTATTTGCGTTTGCTGTGAATAATCCGCTTGAGCGGGCGTTTTTCGGGCAGAGGCGAAAGTTCCGCTCCTCGCAGAATACCCTCACGAATCCGCTCGGCCCGGGCCGTCCATTCGGCCAGGTTGGAGTAGCTGCGGGCAAATTTGGCAAGCTGTTCTTTGGCAGTTTCTTCACTTTGATAATTCCCCTGACAAAGCTGAGGCTTTTTGGCTTGGGAACCATGAACAAGCCTGCCCGAAAGTGTTAGTACAAACATTAATAAGCTGGCAACAAATACCCTGTAAATACCAATCGATGGACTTTTCATTTTACACCTCATAATTTTTTCAACATGTTAAGTTATTTGATAATCATTCACTACCACTTAGCCAAAGGTTTTATTGGCACTTTCGTAACTACTTCCTTGTCTTTCCACACCGGTGAAAGCAGGACTGCTACCCGAACTTTACCTTCGGCTTTGGGCAACCGCACTACAAGCCGTCTGACGCCCTTGTTGGTTTTCTGGGGTGGTTTTTGCCGGGCCGATTCTATTTCAAATCCGGCGGCTAAAGGTGATACAAGCCGTGCTACTAGCTTTTTGACGGCAAGGGTAAGCAGGGCGGTATTTTGTTCCTTTATATCTATTTTCGCATCCGTCGTCATCGCCCAGATGAGTTCACAGGGATTTTCGATTTCGAACTCGTCCTGCACAAGAACCGCCCTTCTATCGGCTACCATTGCAATGCCTCTTGTTACTTTGCTTGCAGACTTTTCATAAGCGCTTGTCAGGTCCACAAGAACAAATGCAGAAGAGTTCTCTGTTTCGAATTTTGTAAAGTTCGATGTTGCCATCGGGTCCTGGTTCTCGCCGTTCAGCAGCGGGACGCTGTGGCTTTTCGAATTCAAGCGGTAATAATCCCACCTTCTGCCGCCTCTTTTGCTATCCCAGTAGCCGGGCAGGTTGTAATTGTCGGAGCCGAGGTCGCGCACCCATCGAACGCCCAGAGCATCAAGCTCGAAGTTGCCCAAATCCAGATGGCCATGATTAACCTGGTTATAGCCGGCCTTAACGCCGACAAAGAGCGCTTCCGGCTCGTTCCAGGCACTGCGGAATACAGCTATTTCCACAGGGCCGCGGAAATAGCAATCGAGTGCTTTTTGTGGAATTTGTTTCGGAGGCGGTACATACCAAACTATATGCTGGGCACTGGCACTGCGGTTGGCAATCTCAGCGTGTTCGGATTCGGCGTAAAGTGGATTATCATAAGTCCGGGCAAGCCAGAACATACACGGCATAGGTCTTCTGGAGCTTTTTTCTCCAGAGTCGGCAAAGTTTAAGTACAGGCCTCTTGGCCCGGCGGTATATATCGGAAAATTTCCCGCCTTGGCCAGACCATCAGTTTGCAGCAGGCCAAAGTCCGTGCCCAAAGCGGTTTGCAGGGCGGTAAGCCCGTAAGCCGTATAATGTGTGGCATAACTCCAGTAGCCGAGCCCTTCCATCCATGCGCCATCGGGACCATAGCTTTTCAGGGCAAGCGGCAGCGATTTAATTGCAAGGTTGATAATCTTCTCGGCATACTGCGGCTCGGATTCAGCGATTGCCAAGGCACCGATTATCATCCCTCCGTTGCAGACCTGGTTCCAGTTGTGTTCACTTTTACTCCACCAGGATTTTTCATAGGCGCTCAGGGCCGGTATCAGGCCGTTCTTAACCAGGGCGGCCCTGATTTTTTCACGTCTGTCTTCATCGAGATAGGAATACAGCCAGTCATAACCGAGTCCCACTGCGTGGGACATCTCAGCCGTATCGAGAAAGTGAGACGGATTCCAGTCCTCGAATGCGCAGACTGTCAGCAGGTTTTCGGCCGCTTTGTCGGCATATTTTTTTTCGCCTGTCCATCTGTATGCAAGTCCAAGGGCGTAAATTCGATGGAGGCATTCCCTGCTGACAGAAAGCAGCCGGGGCCCAATCTTGCGGTAAGTAAGCATCGGTTTTTCAGCACAGTTGTCCGCATCCTTAAGAACATCTCCCAAACATTTCTGCAAAACCTTATCTTTCTCATACAGTATTTTCAGATGCCCAAGGTCTTTGTCACTCAACATCAATCTGGGATGTTTTTTTTCGAGTGTACTGAGAACTTTGGAAGAATCTACGGTGGTTTCCTGAGCCAAGCCAGACATCGAAATATAAAAAACAAGAACAGCAGTTAGCGTGAGAATCTTAGAAATATTTGTCATAATCTGCCTCCATCTCCTGAGTTGTGTTAATACTGCGAGCCCTCCCGGCAATAAGAACCCCTTGCCTTTCTTAAGACCGGCAAAGGTTATTAGGTTACTTTTCTGTATAAAACCTCTAAATGTTATAGAATATTTGATACCTGCAAGGCAAGGAAAATCTTTTGCCCATCGGGCTGAAATTGATTATGATTATGCCAAATCTATAGAACTTCTTTGAGAAAGAAGCGAAATTATGGAAAAGTTTATTTACGAGACGATTCGATGAGTAAGAAACCCGAGGTATGTATTATTGGCGGCGGAATGATAACACAGGTGCAGATTCTGCCTTCGGTCTATCAGCTTCAGCGCCTCGGTCTTATCGGCGATATTAGTATATGCGCATTGAACAGCAAACCGCTGAGAGTGCTGGAAAAGGACCCGACGCTAAAAAAGGCATTTTCCTCTCACAGCTTCAAGGGGTATCCTTCGACGGATACCGACCCGGAACAGAATTTCCCGGAACTATTCAAAGAAGTAATCGGCAAGATGCCTAAAGGCAGCATTGTAATCGTTGCAGTACCGGACCAGATGCATTATCCGGTTTTACAAGCCGCCCTTGCAGCCAACCAGCATATATGCTGTGTAAAGCCGTTAGTGTTAAAATATTCGCAGGCCGCCGAAATCGAAAAAACAGCATACGAGAAAGGGCTTATCGTAGCCATTGAGTATCATAAGCGGCTCGATGACAGGGCGTTAATGGCCCGCCGGTTATACAGAGAAGGCAGATTCGGGGAATTCCGTATCGGCCACGCGGAAATGAACGAGCCTTATTACTATCGAGATTCGAATTTCCAGAACTGGTTCACCGTGGAAAATTCCGATATGTTTACTTATGTCGGGTGTCACTATGTTGACCAGGTGCATTTCATCACGGGACTGCTGCCCAAAACGGTATCCGTATATGGCATAAAAGATACGTACCCAAACGGCAAGACAGGTTACTTGTGGACCGATGCCCGCGTCATCTGGGAAAACGATGCGTGCCTGCACGTGACAAACATTATGGGTTATCCCGACGAAGGGCCCGGCGGCAATTTTCAGGGCCTTCGTATGTACTGCCGGGGTGAGGACAAAAGCGGCATGCTCGTACACAACGACCAGTATCGCGGTATCGAACACTGTTATATTACAAAAGGCAGCGAGCCCGGTGACACATACTACAGTGAGCCGAGTCCTGATTATTTTAAGTATATCGAGCTTGGCGGCGAAGGGCTGACCCCGGTCGGATACGGGTATCGTTCGATAGAATTTATAATAAAAAATATCTGCAAGTGCATCGGCTTATCCGGTGGGTCTGAGGACAAACAGGCATTAGCCAGCAGACAGAAGCTGATTAAGCAATTCGATGACGAAGATATAATGGCAACGCCCGCAAACAGTTCGTACAATGAGCTGGTGACCGAGGCTGCGCGGCTATCGATTGTAAACGGCGGCAGACGGGTTGAAATAACCTACGGTGAAAATGGTGGAGTTGATTTTTACAAATAGGAAGAAAACAAAACTACTATGGCAAAAGAATTTCCACTTGTTTCAATCAAAGTAAAACCCGTATCGACAAAGTTTCGCAAACTTTCCGGATCAATCCCGAATGATGAGACGATAAAACAGATCGAAGGGCTTCGTGAGGCGGAGCCATTGAGTATGCGAGGTCAGCCGCCTGTGATCTGGGAGCGCGCTGAAGGGGTAAATATTTACGATGCTTACGGCAATATGTGGCTTGATTTTTCATCCGGTGTACTCGTTACCAATGCCGGACATGGCGCAAAAAAAATCGCCGATGCAATTATCCGCCAAGCCTCCAAACCGCTGTTGACCACCTATTGTTTTCCCAACCAGCCAAGGATTAAGCTTACACAGAAGTTAGTTTCACTTGCACCGAAACGCTTAAATAAGGTTTTCATACTCAGTACCGGTGCAGAGTCCACAGAGTGCGCCATGAAGCTAATGCGCACATACGGACGAAAGAACGACACAAACGACAAGAGCATCATCGTGTCATTTGAAAATGCCTTTCATGGCAGGACCCTCGGTGCGCAGCAGATGGGAGGTTCGAGTGACGGTAAAGCGTGGATAAAAAATCTCGATCCAGAGATAGTTCATGTGCCGTTCCCCGACGGATTCCGCTGTGAAGACATGAGCTTCGAGCTGTTCGAGAAGACCCTTTCGCGGCTTGGGGTCGAGGCGGACAACGTAGCAGGAGTAATAAGTGAAACGTATCAGGGAGTAGGGCCTAACTTCATGCCAAAACAATATGCAAAGGACCTTAGAAAATGGTGCAGCAAACATGGGGCTTTGCTATGTTTCGATGAGGTCCAGGCTGGTTTCGGCAGATGCGGAACTATGTGGGGTTTTGAGCTGTACGATGTTGTACCCGATTTGTTCTGTATAGGCAAAGGCGTCAGTAGCTCATTGCCAATCAGCGCGGTAATCGGCGCAGAAAACGTGATGGATTTGTTCGGGCCTAATGAGATGACCAGCACTCACTCGGGTAATCCGGTTTGCTGTGCGGCCGCATTGGCAAGTATAGAAGTTATCGAACAGGAAAAGTTAGTTGAGAACGCGGCAAAGGTCGGATTGGTTCTCCAGAAAAATCTGCAACAAATAAAAGGCGAGTTTTCCGACGTTATAGGTTTTGCACCGGGAGCGGGTCTTGTAGCCGGATTGCTGATGGTCAAAAAGGGCGGTAAAGACCCGGACTACGAATTGGCCTGGAATGTGGTCAATCTTTGTTTTCAAAAGGGCTTACTTATGTTTGCACCTGTGGGTGTGGGCGGGGGCTGCGTTAAGATAGCGCCGCCATTGTGCATTAGCGAAGAAGCAGTGAATGAAGGCTGTGAGGTAATTCGCGAGGCGGTGAAAGAGGCTGTTTAAATAATCCCGGAAATAACAAATCTCTTGACCAACCCAATCAGATATCCATCGTGCACAGACCACCCACAGGGGTAATAATCTCCGCCCCCATGGAAAGATTGTGCGGGCGATAGTATTGGTCGGCCATATTTTCGATGAGCTGTCGGGCATGTTTATCTTCGACAACAGCGACAATACTGCCGCCCATCCCGGCCCCTACGAGACCGGCACCTAAACATCCGGGAGTTGCCAGAGCTATGTCAACGAGCATATCTATTTCAGGCAAGCTTACATTATAACCACCCCCCTGTCGCCACAGACGGGCGCAGCTAATACGATGTTCGTCCCTTGATTGCAGGTCGTTTATCAGCGCATCAATCCTTTGATCCGGGTAAGTGTTGTCGGTTGGTATGCGCTGCCC
>CAZIAN010000045.1:0-18608 GCA_964537355.1 uncultured Pirellulales bacterium
GAAGCGATAATTAATATTGGATTTAATGCGCGAAGAGAATCGAACAAAACCAGCCCCAGCAGCACCATAGGTAAATAAAGAATCCCGTATGTCACCAGCAGCCAGAAGATTATATCTGTCTGTTTGGTGATAATAAGATATGCCACTAATGGGCCGACGCAGACGGCAACGCAAATAAAAGTATTTAATATCAACCAGACAAGCTCCCACGCGTTCGTTAGTATGCTCAGCGATAATTCGATATCCGGTGCACGTCGATTTCCATCGGCACTGTCGCAAATAAAATCTGATAAACAGTAAATCAAATATCCTACTAAAATTACTATAATTGCCAGTGAGGGTGGCGGGTGCATCCAATAATCAAGATGTCCCAACGGCGGCAGCATTCGAGGCAAAAAAGAAAGAATAGCCAGATTAACAAGGCCCGATGCACTTATCGGATAAAGAAATATATCGACAAACCACGGCAGTCTGTACAAGGCAGTGGTTTCTTCCGCTGTTTCTTCAGATTCCTGATTATATTCTGTAGTATTCCCGGATCCATCAGGATGGCAGGGTGCCGGCTCTTGATCTTTGTCCTTTTGTGGCAGAGCCAACAGTGATAAGTCGTAGGCAGAATATTTCGAGTTGATTTTCGAATCTTCGGAATTGCATTGCTTTGAAGTTGGGCTTGTACTTTCAATTTCCGGAACGACGAGTATATTCTTGCACTTGGGGCATTTGCCTTTTTTGCCTGCGTTGTTGTTATGAACGCTGAATTTCTGGCCGCAGTTTTCACACCGAAACTTAATTACAGAGTCCGCATCATCCACTTTTAAGTCTCCCTTTTTTCAGCTCTTAAACCGGCAATGCTATCAAACCGCTCTATTAGATAAGACGCTTTGGAGACGATTTTATTCAATCGGAATTAATTTCGACTACTTTTTATCACCTTCCAGGTCCCAGTTAAGTTTATCCTGATACCGCCAGTAAAACCGGCCCAAAAGGTGGGCATCTATTAATGCTGTATAGATAATAACAGAACGGAAGATAATATTCGAAAGTATTGATTCCTGCTCTTTTGCAGGTATCTTCCGGATTAATATGACCTGTAAGACGAATAACATAATAAGCCCGAGATACGAGTACAATGTATTGGATATCGATTTGGTCAACGTGCGGAAATTAAGACTGCGAACTGAGTCGTGCATAAGAATGGATAACAAACCCATCGGATAAAGGAAAACGGCAAAGCCCAGCAGCAACCAGGAGATTATGTTCATTCTCCCGACAGATATCGTATAGAGAGCAAATGGACCCAAAAAAACCGCGAGGCAACCGATTATGTTTACCACCTGCCCGAACATATCGCTTAAGGCTGGAAACCCGCCAAATCCAAGTGGTGCTCGTACCCAGCCGCCCGCACTTTCGCGAACGCATTCGACGAGATACCAGTAAATATACAGAAAAATGAGGATCTTCAACATAAAACTTGCGATACAGAAGAGAAAAGCGAACAGCATAGGAAGAATACTCTCTATGCTATCGAGTAAATACGGAACTAAGATAAAAATCGCAAGATGTTTCAGGCCCGACTTGTTGAAAGGATATAGAAATATGTCGATTAACCAAGGGGCTTTGCGCAGGGCCGCCGGATCGGTTTCTTTTGGCGGTTCTTCTTCCTCTTCGGATTCGCCGGCCTGCTCGGAGGCGATATATTCGGCCATTTGTCTATGTTTGAGAATGTTTTGTTCCTGGATATTTAAAAGGCTTGAATCGTAAGTGGAGTATTTGGGACTTGTTTGTGTTGTGCCCGTGGACTCTGCCTTCGGGATGAAGATTATGTAATAACAGTTGGGGCATCGAATATTTTTGCCTGCGTAGCTTTCGGAAACGGTGGATTTGTAGCCGCAGTTTTCGCAGTTAAACCTAACAAAAGAGTCCGCCTCACCCACTTTCAATCCTGCCTTTCCGGAGCATTGAAATCAGAATAAGCGATTAAGCACTCGCCAGTTTTTCTTTTATAAGTTCCGATGCTTTTTTGAGAGCATCGTTTATTTTTTTTGGATTTTTTCCGCCGGCCTGTGCTATTTGGGGCCTGCCTCCGCCCCCGCCGCCGATTATTGGTGCGGTTTCCCTGACGATGTCACCGGCCTTCAGACCTTTCTTGATGACATCATCGGTCATACCAGCCAGCAGCGTTGCCTTGTCGCCTTCGCCGAAGCCCAAAACAATAGCGGCCGATTTCGCCTTCTTCTTGAGCATATCAACGGCCTCTCGTGCCTGCTCGATCTGAGCTCCCTGTAGTTGGCCGATTATTATGGAAGTCTCGCCGACCTTTTCGCATTTTTGAAGGAGTTCTTTTGCCTCGGCCATAACATCCGAGCCCGAAGCCTTTGCCGCCGCCTTCAGTTCCTTTGAAAGTTTTTTGTTTTCCTTTATCAACTGGCCGACCCTGTCAACCAGCTCTTCTGAGGAGACCTTCAACATCGCCGAAAGCTCATCGACGATGTCACTTGCTTTTTCGAAGTAGCTGTTAAGGCCCGAGCCCGTTAGTGCCGTAATCCTGCGGACGCCAGCCGAGATGCTCTCTTCTTTGATTATCTTGAAATCACCGATGGCTCCGAGTCTGTCAACGTGCGTGCCGCCGCAGAACTCCCGGCTAAAGGCCTCGGAGATTTGGTCTTGGCCCTCTGCACCGATAGCCACCACCCGGACGTCATTTCCATACTTTTCACCGAACAGCGCCATTGCCCCCAATTGTTGCGCCTTTTCTTTGGGCATTACCACCCAGGTTAGCGGCAGGTCGGCAATGATTTTTTCTCTTGCCAATTCTTCGACCTTTTTCAGCTCTTCGGCGGTTGGAGCCTTGGGACAGGTAAAGTCGAATCTCAAATAGTCCGGCCCGACAAAACTTCCCTGCTGGGCTGCGGATTTACCGAGCACCTGCTGCAATGCCCATTGGAGCAAGTGGGTCGCGGTATGGTTTTTCTTTATCGCGTCCCTGTCTTTGCTGACGATTGCTTTTACGTTTTGACCCGGGCTGAAGGAACCATCCGCAACTTTACCTCGATGAATGATGCAGTTGGCTATTTTTGCAGTGTCTTCGACTACGAATTTAGCATTGTCCGATTCTATAACACCGCAATCGCCTACCTGGCCGCCCGCCTCGGCATAGAAGCAGGTTTCCTCAAGAATCAGACAGACCTCTGCACCGGCTTCGATACTGCCCTGGTCCTTGAAGCCGCCGTCGTCAAGCCAGCCGATTACTCTGCTCTTGCAGCTATTGCTATGATATTTGTGGATATCTTCGGTCCGCGGTAATTCGGTATCTGTCAGTACCGCCGCGATTGAGTCATTTTTCTGCGCCGCCCTTGCCCGCTGCCGCTGGGCTTCCATTAGTTCATCAAACTTGGCCGTATCGACCTTAAGATTGCGCTCCTTGGCCATAAGCTCGGTCAAATCAAGCGGGAAGCCGAATGTGTCATAGAGTTGGAAAGCGTCTTCGCCGGTGACAGTTTTCTTTATCGATTCTTGTGCGCGTTGAGCGGCGCCGTTGAAAATTTCGATGCCCCTGCCAAGTGTTCTTCCGAAGCTCACTTCTTCGGATTCGATTACCGTTGATACGTAATCGGCCCTTTCTCTTATCTCTCCGAATGTATCGCCCAGGCAATCGACGACTACTGGAACGAGCTTATATAAGAACGGCTCGCGCATTCCCAATTCTCTTCCGAACCTCGAAGCCCGGCGGAGTATGCGGCGAATCACGTAGCCCCGGCCTTCGTTGGAGGGAATCGCTCCGTCGGTTATCGAAAAGACAAGAGAGCGAATATGGTCGGCTATTACTCTAAAGGCGTTGTCTGTTTTGTTGCCGAGCTTCGATGTATATTTGTGGCCGGTGATACTGCTGGTGTAATCGATTATGGGCATAAATAAATCGGTATCATAGTTGCTCTGCTTGTTCTGCAGCACAGCCACAATTCTTTCGAGACCAGCGCCGGTGTCAACGTATTTGCTCTTGAGAGGCACCAGCTTGCCGTCGGGCAGGCGATTGAATTGTATGAAGACAAGGTTCCAAAGCTCGATGTATCTTGCGCAGCCGCTGTTGACCCGGCAATCATGGCCCGGAACATTTTTCATATCGCACATCTCAGGACCGAGGTCGATATGTATTTCACTGCATGGCCCGCAGGGACCGGACTCGCCCATTTCCCAGAAATTATCTTTTTTACCGCAGGCAAGGACCCTTTCGGCGGGTATCGACGTTACCTTGGTCCATAAGTTCGCTGCCTCTTCGTCTTCTGGCAGACCATCGGTTCGGTCGCCGGCAAAAACCGTTGCCCAAAGGCGATCCGGTTCGATTCCCCAAACTTCGGTGATAAGCTCCCAGGCCCATTGGATTGCCTCGGCCTTGAAATAATCATCGAATGACCAGTTGCCCAACATTTCGAAAAACGTGTGGTGATAAGTGTCCTTACCGACTTCTTCGAGGTCGTTGTGCTTGCCGCTTACACGCAGGCACTTTTGAGTGTTCGCTACTCTGGGATACTCCGGAGGAGTAAGTCCGATGAAGATGTCCTTGAATTGATTCATTCCCGCGTTTGCAAAAAGCAGGCTCTGGTCGCCGATGGGAACTATAGGCGAGCTGGGGACAAATTCATGGCCTTTGCTTTTGAAAAAGTCTATAAAGCTGCTTCTTATTTGCTTTGCTGTCAACATTTGGTATTTCGTTTGCTCTCTCGACAATTGTTTACTTGTTTTTATTCATCGCCTTTACGAAACAACTGCTGATTTATCATCAGTCTCAATTATTAAGCCTTTGGCGACGAGGACTTTATGTTTTATTTCCTCGCACAAATCCTTGTTTTCGATCAGGAACTTTTTAGCGTTTTCTTTGCCCTGCCCGAGTCGTATTTCACCGTAGTTCAGCCAGGCGCCGCTTTTATCTACAACATCACAAGTGGCCGCCAAATCGAGCAGGTCACCCTCGTAGCTGATTCCACTGTCGAACATAATATCGAACTCGGTATCACGGAAAGGCGGTGCGATTTTGTTCTTTACCACCCTTGCCCTAACTCTCGAACCGATGGCGCCGGTGGCGTCCTTTATGGTTGTTATCCGCCGCAGATCGATTCGAACGGAGGTGTAAAATTTCAGCGCCTTTCCGCCGGGTGTGGTTTCCGGATTGCCGAACATAACGCCGATTTTCATGCGGATTTGATTTATGAAAACAAGGGAGGTTTTGCTTTTGCTGATTATACTGGTCAGCTTGCGCATCGCCAGGGACATTAACCTTGCCTGCCGTCCCACGTGCGTGTCACCCATTTCGCCTTCGATCTCGGCTTTCGGCGTCAGTGCAGCGACTGAGTCAACGATTATGACATCGACGGAATTGGATCTTACCAGCATCTCGGTGATGTCGAGCGCCTGCTCGCCGTTGTCCGGCTGGCTGACCAGCAAAGCGCTTACATCTACGCCGAGCCTTTTGGCCCAGGTCGTATCAAGGGCGTGTTCGGCGTCGATGAACGCCGCAACACCCCCCGCCCGTTGAGCGTTGGCGATAACGTGAAGCGCCAGTGTCGTTTTGCCGGACGACTCCGGCCCGAACAACTCGGTAACTCTGCCGCGCGGGATGCCTACACCGCCGAGGGCTAAATCCAGTGATAATGAGCCGGTGGGTATGCCCTCGATTTTGGCGTAGCTGTGCTCGTCCATTTGCATAATCGCGCCTTGGCCGTATTGCTTTTCTATCTGTGCGATTACACGCTCCAGAGCGTCCTCCCTGCTGGTTGATTGCGGTTTCAGGCGCTCTATTTTGCCTTTTGACGATTTTGATGTTGTCTGTGTTTTTTTTGTCTTTGCCATTTTTTTCTCCTGTTTCTTATCTCGCTTACGGGTTTATATTGTTTGTCTTAACTTTATTATTGCAGTTTATAATTTCCCAGCACGGTATAAACGGGGCCTTTCGTTGTCAACTGACTTTGATAAACCGAAACAGAATCAGCCGACACGGTTCCGAGCTTAAAATCCTTGTATTCTTCGGTCATTTGCGCCAGTTTAACACCTGCTTTTGAATTTCTCACCCTGCAGAGTGTCAGATGACCGGAAAACTTTCTTGTTTCCCCGGGCCAGCCCGCCGAAGCCAGCTCCTGCTCAAGGTCGCTTTGTAATTGTAGCAGATTTTCACAGTTTTGTCCCGTGCCAACCCATAAAACTCTGGCACTTCTGCCGCCGAAATATCCGACCGTTTCCACCTCCAGTTCGAAGCTCTCGTGCCGGCTCGCGACCTCTTGAGTTATCTTACAGACATCTACGGCCTGAACGTCTTTAATTTCACCTAAGAATTTCAAAGTCAAATGCATCACATCAGGATTTACCCATTTGACGTCGCCTTTTTTAATATCAACTTTGCTGCGCATCTCGTTTTGCAGCCTGCCTAAGCCCTTTCTGATTTGCTCATCGATATCTATTGCTATGAATACTCGCATTTAACTTTTGCCGTTTAAAAAGCTGTAAATTTTCGCAGATTTTCAAATCTCCTGTCAATATCGGCTCTGCCTATGGAGGTTAATCCACTTAGCGAAAAATCCGCAATAGAAAATGAGGCAACCACCGTACCGTATGCAATCGCTTTTTTCAGCGTCTCGAAATCAATTTTGCCGCTTTGTGCCAGACAGCCCATAAATCCGCCTGCGAAGCTGTCACCGGCTCCTGTCGGGTCTTTGACGTCTGTCGCCGGATAGGCGGGCAGAATAAATTTATCGCCGCCGGCATTACACATTATTGAGCCGGATTCGCCTTTTTTAAGAATCACGACACTCGGCCCCATGTTCAAAATTATTTCCCCGGCCTTTATCAGGTTGCTCTGGCCCGCTAACATCCTTGCCTCGTCTTCGTTGATCAACAAACAGTCGATTTTTTTCAAAAGTGCTTTTAAGTCATCCGGGTTGTTTTCGATCCAGAGGTTCATCGTGTCAACAGCGACAAACTCAGGCTCATCGATTTGTTCGAGCAATTGCTGCTGAAGGGCTGGCGCTGTGTTTGCAAGGAAAACGAATTTGCTGTCTTTAAATTCCCCCGGCACCCTCGGCGGCGCTTCGGCGAGAACATTTAGTTCTGTAGAATCTGTGGTTCTGTCATCCATATTTTCGTGATAAGTGCCTGCCCAGCGAAAGGTTTTGCTTTGCTTTCGGACCTCAAGGCCCGTGAGGTCAATGTCTCTGCCGTCAAATACCTTTGCCAGATCAAACGGGCAATCCGCCCCGACAACACCGACGAACCGGACGGGTGCGAAGAAGCTCGCCGCCATACTGAAATAAATAGATGAGCCGCCGAGACAGTTCTCACTCACACCAAAAGGCGTCTTAACTGTATCAATTCCTATAGAGCCGGTTACTAATAATGACATCCCCGTGTTTTTCTCCTTTTAGTTTTCCGCTGCAAATTTTTTAAGTGTAGCATCTATTCTGGTTAAGGTATTCTCTTTACCTAACATTTGGACCGATTCGAATATAGGCAGACTGACCGTGGTCCCGCAAATGGCTACTCGCAAAGGCTGGGCCACTTTACCAAGCCCTAACTGCTTCTCCTCCGCCAACGAGCGAAGCATATCTTCGATCCCCTGCTCTGTTAATTGCTCCATCGCAGCTAGTTTGGCGCGCACGATTGCCAGAACCCCTAATCCTTCGCTCTTGAGCAGAACCTTCTTGACCGCTTTTTCGTCGTATTGAATTTCATTGTTGCCCAGAAAGAGAAATCTGCTTTTGCGCTCGATATCAACTAAGGTTCTCGTTCCTTCGCAAAGTTTTATTATTTTTGAAAGAAGCTCATCTTCCGCGGAATCTGCCGGAGAGTTGACGACCTTCAGATAAGCCCTGAAATGCTCTAAGACTTTCTTCGGCGGCGTCATCTTTAGATGTTCCATATTAAAAGACAGAAGCTTCTTACGGTCGAACAGGCTGTTGGCCTTGCTCAAACGTGAAAGGTCAAAAGACTCGATTAGTTCGCCAATCGGCATAATCTCGCGATTGTCACCGGGATTCCAGCCCAAAAGCGCAAGAAAATTGACCATTGTTTCAGGCAGATAGCCGCTTTTGAAAAAATCCACAATATTAATTTCAGGTAGAGCAACTCCAAGGTATTCTGCCATCGCGCCAATAGCAGGCATATCAGGAGTGGTCTTTCCCTTAATGAAAGAATCAAGCTCTCCGGGGGCAATGCCCGCTGCCTCGGCGAGCTTTCCTGCCTCGATATCCTGCATCGCCTTAATAGCCCTGCGAAGGGCCTTTGGGCGCTCGCGCTTGGAGAGCTTTCCGCCGGTGTCGCTGACGGTGACGGACATGTGGGCATATTTCGGAAGTTGGGTATCGCCGAACAGGGCTTTCCATAGTGCTTGCTGGCCCGGCGTGTTCATCAGGTGCTCCTGGCCGCGAATAACGTGCGTAATCTTCATCAGATAGTCATCAACCACGCAGGCAAAATTGTACGTTGGAAAACCGTCGCTTTTTTGAATGATAAAGTCGCCTATTTCACTCGCTGCGAATGTAATTTCATCGCGGACAATATCGGTAATCACTAAAGGGATGTCCTGCGGCACGGCAAAGCGGACCGTCACGTCTCGACCTTGAGCTTTTGCCTTTTCAACATCGCTTTCATCCGGGAACTCTTTGGGTCGCGGATAAGAAAAAGACTTTTTTTGAGCTTCAGCTTCTTTGCGAAACGCATCAAGCTCTTCTGTGGTATCGAAACAGTAATAGGCCTTTTTTTCTTCGAGTAGCTTCTTTATGTATTTGTCATAGATGTCCATTCGCTGAGATTGTAGATATGGCCCGTTCGGCCCGCCAACCTCCGGGCCTTCGTCCCACTGGATTCCGAGCCAGCGCAGGTCGTCCATAACCTGCTGGGCCGCCGTCGGGGTGTTTCGTTTCTGGTCCGTGTCCTCGATGCGCAAAATAAATGTACCGCCCGCCCGTCTGGCCCAGAGCCAGTTGAAAAGAGCTGTACGTGCTCCGCCGACGTGCAGATAACCCGTTGGCGATGGGGCAAAACGTGTTACGACCATTATAAACCTCGTTAATTCGGGAAAATAAGCAAAAAAGAAGGATAAGTGATACCGGGATGTTTGTCAAGAGTTAAGGGGGCTTCTAAAAATTGCTTTTGTTACGAGAACGTGCGAAATCTTCTCCGACAAGGCGGAAGGTCAAAATCGCCGCAGGCATAGCCGATAGCTTCCTCGAGGACGAATTTTGGCCTGACAACGCCGTCGGTGGAGATTGCATCCGTTCGCAGTAAAAATGAATTTTTAGAGGTTCCCTTAAGGCTGAGAACCGGTATATTTGTACGGCCTGCAATTTGGATCAAAAATTTCCCTCTGTCAATTTACTCAACAATTGAGTATTTTAATAAAACCAAATCTTCCTTTTGGTCTTGATGAAAGGATAAACAAATGTACCCACGAATCGGACCGGTACCGACATATAGTATCCTGTACATTCTGAGTATTTTTAGTCATTTTTTGATTTGTTACTTTATCGCCAAAAGGCTGGGACTTCGTCGCCGTGTTTGGATTGTTGTCGGAATTTGCTTTATGACGGGTATGACTATCGGAGCCAAGATACTGTACGATATCCAAAGCGCACAATTTGACTTCCGGGCCCTGTTGAGTATCAGGCACTATATGCAGGGAGGATTGTGGGGCGGGATGTTGGCGTATTTTATTTTGGCCGTGCCATTGGCATTGATTTTAGCCAAAAAAAGACGCGAGGCGCTTGACCTTGTAGCGATGTCTATTCCCGTCCCCTGGATATTTGTTAAACTTGGGTGTTTATTTAACGGCTGCTGCTATGGTAAAGCTTGTTCTCTGCCCTGGGCTATAACATTTCCTGAAGGTGCTCGGGGCGCACCGGCAGGCGTTCCGCTGCACCCGACACAGATTTATGAAATTCTGGTTGTTGTCTTTATTATTGTAGTCTTTAAAAAATTGAAATATGAAAGATGGCGCGGAGCAATGCTTTTATGGTTTCTTGCCCTTTACGGAACAGGACGTGCTGCTACGGAATTTTTCAGGGGCGATTTCAACCATAAGTTATACATCGGCCCCCTTACTTTATCACAGCTTATCTGCCTGATTGCCGCCGGTGCTTCAATAATCCTCCTTTTGCTCTGGCGCTGCTTAGTTCGCAACGACATACTGGACGGGTCAATGACTATATGATAAATTGTCATCATTGGTAACGTTGGTGTATTGAATTTTATAAATTGGGAAGTATAAACCGTGGAAAAACCTAACAAAGAAGAAAGTACCAAACTTGATTTTATTCGGCAGATTGTGGCCGAAGACCTGAAAACTGGTAAATGGGATGGCCGGGTCGTAACACGGTTTCCGCCGGAGCCGAATGGGTATCTGCATATAGGACACGCCAAGAGTATCTGTCTGAACTTCGGTATCGCCGCCGAAAATAAGGGCGGCCTCTGCCATTTACGTTTTGACGATACCAATCCAATCAAGGAAGAACAGGAATATATCGATTCTATAATAGAAGATGTTCGCTGGCTTGGCTGGGACTGGAAAGAGCATCTGTATTACGCCTCGGATTACTTCGAGCAAATGTATGAATATGCTCTTGAGCTTATTAAAAAAGGCAGCGCTTATGTCTGTGACCTGACGGCTGAGCAGACAAGAGAATATCGCGGCACTTTGACCGAACCGGGAAAAGACAGCCCCTATCGAAGCCGTTCCATCGTGGAAAATCTCGACCTCTTCGAGCGGATGAAGAAAGGCGAATTTCCGGATGGCTCGCGCACCCTGCGGGCTAAAATCGATATGTCAGCCCCCAATCTTAATATGCGCGACCCGGTTATGTATCGAATCCTGCACGCGACCCATCCCCGCACCGGCGATAAATGGTGCATCTATCCGATGTATGACTGGGCCCATGGGCTCGAAGATTCCATCGAAAGAATAACCCATTCTATTTGTACCCTGGAGTTCGAGAACCATCGTCCTCTGTATGACTGGTTCCTTGACGAGCTTGGAGCATATCACCCGCAGCAGATAGAGTTTGCCCGGCTGAATCTGACATATACCGTAATGAGCAAGCGAAAGCTGCTGCAGCTCGTGCAGGAAAACCATGTCAGCGGCTGGGACGACCCGCGTATGCCGAGCATCTCAGGCCTGCGAAGACGGGGATACTCGCCGCGGGCCATTCGGGAATTCTGCAGACGCATCGGAGTCAACAAATTCAACAGCACAGTCGATATAGCAATGCTGGAACATTGCCTGAGGGAAGATTTGAACAAGACCTCGCCTCGCGTGATGGCCGTGCTTAAACCGCTCAAAGTGGTCATTGAAAATTATCCGCAGGATCAGATCGAAGAGCTTGAAGCCATTAACAATCCCGAAGATCCAAACGCCGGTACGCGAAAAGTTCCGTTCTCGCGGGAGCTGTATATTGAGCAGGAGGATTTTATGGCCGAGCCTGTGAAGAAATTTTACCGCTTGGCGCCCGGCCGGGAGGTCCGTCTGCGATATGCATATTTCATTACCTGCACCGATGTAATTAAGGACCAGAACGGCCAAATCGTCGAGCTGCGCTGCACTTATGACCCCGCCACACGAGGTGGAGATGCTCCCGATGGGCGAAAAGTCAAGTCAACCCTGCACTGGGTTTCAGCCGTCAAATCGCTCGAGGCACAGGTAAGATTGTATGACCATTTGTTCACGAAGGAAAATCCCGACAAGACAGACGAAGGTGAGGATTTCAAATCGAATCTGAATCCGGACTCATGCCAGGTCCTCAATTCCTGCCGGATTGAACCGTCTCTAACAGGCGCTGCACCGCTTAGCCGATACCAGTTCGAAAGGTTGGGCTATTTCTGTGTTGACCCGGATAGCTCCGACGAAAAGCTCATATTCAACCGAACGGTAAGCTTGCGTGACACCTGGGCTAAAATACAGAAAGCCCAAAAGAAAAGTTAAATGAATTGTACTCCCCTCCTTGCTGGCGGTGTCGTTGCACCTTTGTTAAGAAGTTAACCGAAAAGCTCAGCAAATTTCTCTTCAATATCAGGATGCTCACAAAGCGTCTGGCCGATCAGGACAGCCCTTACGCCGACAGATTTTAGTTTTTCTACATTGGCCCGCGTCTTTATCCCGCTTTCAGCGACAAGCTCATTTTTGTCGTCTATAAATTCAGCTAATCGGCTGGTCGTGTTCAAATCAACCTGCATCGTTGTCAAATTGCGGTTGTTGATTCCGAGAACGCTGTATCCTTTTTCGGGAAAGCCAATCATGCTTCGAACAGCCATTAACGTATCGGCACGGTGGACTTCGAGAAGAACCGTTAGCGTAAGCTCGGCCGCTAATATCATCATATCCATCAGTTCGCCGGGCTTTAGTGCTTCTGCTATTAACAGTATCGCGTCGGCGCCGGCGGCGCGGGCTTCATAAACCTGCCAGGGATCGATGATAAAATCCTTTCGCAAAACGGGTAAATCAACCGCACCGCGTATCTGATTGATATATTCGAGACGACCCTGAAAATACTTTTCGTCGGTTAGAACGCTGATAGCGTCGGCACCGCATTTCTTGTAGATTTGCGCAATCGCCACAGGCTCGAAATCCTCACGGATGACCCCTGCAGATGGTGAGGCCTTTTTGACCTCTGCGATAACGTTTATGCCCCGCCTGTTGGGTTTGGTGACGGCCTTGTAGAAGTTCCGGCACTTCGGCAGTGTGCGGACCTGCTCTTTGAGTTCCTCAAGACATGTCTTTTCTTTTCGAGAGCGCACTTCATGCCGTTTGTCGGCGATTATTTTGTCTAATATGTTTGCCAATGTACTTATCCTGCGACCCTGACATAGCCCATACGAAGCTCATTAAGAGTATTGGTCAGTACGGTTTCTTCCTCTTTAGTTAAATTGCCTTTGGTTTTTTCCTGGATGGTTTCAAGTATATCGATATGGTATTTTGCCATCTCCAGGTCCGGCTCCTTTTCTTCCTGACCCTTCACATGCAGCAGGCCCAATGCAAAAAGTGACTGCGTCGTGAGCATGCTGACTAAGGCGGCAAAATTGCCCTCCGGTAAAGGGCCGCGAGCCTCCTTTTCTTCCTGCTTCTTTTCTTTCTCGGCCTCTTCCTGTGCTGCTAATATCTCCTTTTCTTTCTGCGCCTCCGCTTTCCAGTCCTCATCGACTATGATTTTTTTCTCTTCTTTCTTTTCCTCTTTGGCCATGGCTTAAACCCTCTGAATGTTCTTGTTATCTTCGATATTTTTTCATGCTTCTATCGACATCACGTTTCTGGTCGCGTTCGGTAATCGTTTTTCTTTTATCGTATTGCCTTTTACCTCTGGCTAAAGCTAATTCTATTTTTGCATAGCCCCTGTCGTTGAAGTAAATTCGCAGCGGAACAAAGGTAAAGCCTCGCTGTTCGAGCTTTATTCTTATTTTGCGTATTTCTGTTTTATGCAGCAATAGTTTTCTTTTTCTCGTCGGTTCATGCTGGTTCCCCCCCGCCTGCTGGTACTGCGCAATTGATGCCCCGACGAGCCAGCATTGATCGCCGTCGATTCGTGCGTACGAACCGTTCAGATCGGCGGTGCCGGTACGCAGTGACTTGACCTCGGTGCCGAGCAGTCCAAGCCCGGCCTCGAACTTCTCGACAAGCTCGAAGTTTCTGTAGGCCTTTTTATTAACTGCCACAGGGCCTTCTTTCTGTTTGTCCTTTCGTGATTTAGCTGCCATTCCAACTATAATAGCGAAAAGAAAGAATTTTTGCAAGAACCACCCTGTATGCACTCTCGGGCGCACCAATAAAAAAAGCGGCCTTATGCGATTGTGCATAAGGCCGCTTGTAAACAACCGAAGCAGGAATAATCTGTGCTCTATCAACGACTGTATTGAAACGCCGTCTTAGAAATCACGCACGACTACTCCGTCTTTGCCTACATTGTACTGGTCTGAGTTGCTGACCTTCAGGTTATAAACATTGCCGACAAATGGCATTGCTCTGGTGACAACACTCTTGATTGCAACTGTGCCGTTCATTGTCTTCAGGCTCATGCCGCTTTCCAGGTTCTGGGCTGCAACCCATTTGCCTGATTCGAGCATGAAGCAGTGTGCATCCACGACGCTGATGCTGTTGCCGTTTTCAAGTGTGATGTCGCGGCATACCCAGGAACCCTGATGTACTTCGAGTTTCTCTAAGCTTGCTGTTGCAAGACACTTGGTGACATCTACTTGCGAGATTTTCACCATTGAGCCGTTTACCCATACGGGTGTATCAGCAAGGAAGCATCCTCTACCCTTAGGTGGTGGTGGTGCTCCGCCTTCGGCATCGTTTACGAGGAATGAATCCAGTCTGTCTTGCGGCTCAGTTGTGCCGGCCATTGGGTATCCGCCTCGTCTGATGTCTCCGCCGTCCCAGTAGGTGTAAATGTTATCGTCATTGATTGCGCAGAACGGATTCTTTTCGAAGCCGACGTGGCTGTCCATAAATAGGACGTTTTGTCCGTCTTCCTGGTGAGCAATAGCATTTCCAACGTTGACCATTTCTTTACCACCTTCAGGATTGTATGAGCTCAACAGGGCCGCATCTTTGCCTTCGGCCGCCGGAGAGGTCATCCAGGGGTTCCGGTCCGCTGCCACTGCCATACCGGGCTCGCTCGATGTTGTCAGAGCATAAAGTCCGTAAGGCATATGGTAGGAATAGCTGCAGTGCTGATTTGCTTCGGGGCCGAAGTCCCAGAGGTCGATAAGATCTCTGTCGCCTGCTGCATAGTCCGTGGGCTTGAATTCTGTGGTCCCGGAATCACCCTTGCAGATAAATGACTTGGGTGTCACCTCGGCATACTTGACCAGAAGATAGAAACTGGACGTGATGGTGGCCATACCGCCGCTGCCATCGGCGCTTAAGCCGTAAGCTGCGAAGCGGTTGTCGGCCATCCAGTTAGATATCCCGAAAGCCCATGTGCTGTTTCTGCCGCCGGCACGCGGAAACTCATCGTCGTAATCGTTACTGTAGATGAGCATTGCCTTGCCGATACCGGACAGGTTCGTCCCGCAGACCATACGGAAGGCAATCTGCCTTACCCTGGCCAGAGCCGGCATCAGGATGCCCATTAGCAGCGCGATGATCGCGATGACGACCAGCAACTCAACTAATGTAAAACCTTTTTTCCTCATTTTTGTTCTCCTTTTCTAATTTGGGATTCGCAAAATTAGACCGTTTTTAAATACGCTTCGGTTTACTTTGTAATTTATAAATGCTTATTGCCACATGAACCCCGGACACTAAACACTCTTCCGTATGCGAATCTCCTCGAGTTAATGTTGTTTATTTAAAAACGGCCAGTCCAACCTGGTTAAACCATCTAAAAACAGAGTTTATACGCTTAAATCTACATATTTCCAGCATAGTTGCTGATTCGAGGTGCCCAGCAAAACCGTAAAATGCCTCTTCAATATGCCTCATCCTGACAGGTTGGTTTTTCGATATGAAATTTTGAACCAAATATGATGACGGTTTTTATTATGATAACAGTACTTTCCAAACCTACCTGTTTCTGCTATAATCCTAACACAGGACAGCTTCCCTGTCAAATAAATTTCGGCGTATTTTACGGGTTTCTTGATAAAAAATTAAATATAGTGTAATATCCCTGTTTTTAGCTCGAAATCGTGGATATGGGTACTCAACAAATGTACGAATATATAAAAAATGTGCTCAAAAAGCACCGCCAGAGCCATCTTTTGGCATTCTGGGACCAGTTGGATACAGCTCAAAGACAGCATTTGCTTTCACAAATCCGTCAGCTTGACCTTGCGAAAATAGACTGTTGGGTGGCTGATTATGTCAAGAAACCTTCTTCTGAAGCAATCAGCAGTGATTTGCTTCCTGCTCCTTATTACAGCTTTAAACCGTCCGATAATGAGCAAAAGCGAAAGTACACCGAAGCTGTCGAATTGGGCCGGGACCTGATACGACATAGAAAAGTTGCCGCTTTTGTCGTCGCGGGCGGACAGGGAACAAGACTCGGATTCGACGGCCCTAAGGGGGATTTTCCTATCAGCCCCGTCAAAAATAAAACACTGTTTCAAATCTTTGCCGAGTACATTGCAACAGCATCAATAAAATACAATACCGTCTGCCCCTGGTATATAATGACCAGCCCCTTGAACCGTGCAAGGACCGAGGAGATTTTTCGCTCGAATAACTATTACGGCCTGGACGAAAAGAATGTCTTTATATTCCAGCAGGGAACAATGCCGAATTTCAGCCCCGACGGCAAGGTGCTGATGGCAGACAAAGCAAACCTGAGCTGCTCACCAGACGGACACGGCGGAAGCCTTAAGGCTCTTTACCAAAGCGGCGCGATAGAAGATATGAAAAGGCGAGGCGTCGAATTTATCAGCTACTTCCAGGTGGATAATCCTCTTCTAAATATTTTTGATCCCCTCTTTATTGGTCTTCACGTCCTTGATGAGGCTGAAATGTCCTCAAAAGCTCTTATTAAGACCGGACCTTACGAAAAGGTCGGCAACTTCTGTTTAGTTGATGGCAGGCTTACTATAATCGAATACAGCGATTTGCCCGACAAGTTGGCCGAAAGACAAAGCCCGGATGGCTCATTGACCTTTAAACTCGGCAGTATCGCTATTCACATCATAAACCGCGCCTTCGTTGAAAGGCTAAACGCCCATGGTTTTTCTTTGCCCCTGCACAGGGCACTTAAAAAAATTCCGCACATCGATGAGCATGGAGAACCTCTCGAACCTGATGAGTCGAACGGCGTAAAACTGGAGAGCTTTGTTTTTGACGCAGTGCCGCTGGCCTCGAAGTCGATAATCTTAGAGACGCTCCGGCCTGAAGAATTTGCGCCCACCAAAAATGCCAAAGGTGTTGACAGCGCTGAATCCACCAGAAAAATGATGGTTGACCGCGCTGCATCCTGGCTTGAATCGGCAGGCCTGACCATTCCGAAAAAGCCGGATGGTTCGATTGATTGTGTAATTGAAATCGCCCCTAACTTCGCTATCTGTAAAGAGGATATCAAAGAAAAGCTCAATCAGATACCACAAATCAATCTGGGTGACAAAATCTATCTGGCCTGAGATACCGGCGTATCTCTCGACTGTCACCTGTCGCCGGCTTCGTACTTACCGTGTTGAGAATTTATACACGGTTTCAGACGTGTACGTTTGACCCGGTTGCAAAACAACTGTAGGGAAATCAGGCTTATTGGGCGAATCCGGAAAGTGCTGTGTTTCCAGGCAGAATCCATAATGCTGTTTGTACACTCTGCCGCTTTTGCCTTTTAAGGTACCGTCCAGAAAGTTTCCGGTATAGAACTGAACGCCAGGCTCGGTGGTATAAATTGTCATCACTCGTCCGCTGGTCGGCTCATACACCTCGGCGCACAAAGCGAGCGCACCTCCGCCGCTGTTGAGTACGTAATTGTGGTCATAGCCACCTTCAACCTGCTTGATTCGAGAGCCGATTGACATAGATGAAGTAAAGTCCATCGGGGAATCTGCAACGCTTTTGATTTCGCCCGTAGGTATCAAACCTTCATCGACGGGTGTGTACTTGTCGGCGTTGAGCGTTAGCTCATGGTCCAGAATGTCCCCTGTTCCCTGGCCGGCAAGGTTGAAGTAGCTGTGATTTGTCAGGTTTAATATGGTGGTTTTGTCCGTCTCGGCCTCGTAGCTTATCTTCAGCTCATTATCTTTTGTCAGAGTATAGGTGACGGTGCACGCCATATTACCGGGGTATCCTTCTTCGCCGTCCTCGCTGATATAGCTCATCTTCAACAGTGCTTGTTGGCTTTCAGCCCGTACGTCCTCGGCTTTCCATACTACTTTATCAAATCCCTTGATACCGCCGTGCAGATGATTTTCACCGTCGTTGGTGGCTAACTTATATACGACGCCGTCGAGCGTGAACTGGGCCTTGCCGATGCGATTGGCATACCGCCCGACAGTCGCTCCGAAATAAGGATGATAGGGGGGCCCTTTAAGATATCCATCAAGTGAATCGAAGCCCAGAGTTATATCAGCCAGCCTCCCCGTTCTGTCCGGTACCTCCAGCGAAACCAGAATGGCGCCGTAGTTGGTAATCCTGGCTTTCAGGCCGTTGGAATTAATCAAGGTGTACAAGACAACTTGCCTGCCGTCGGGTGTTTGGCCGAAAGCTTCTTCATTAGCGCTCATTGGTATTTCCTCCTTCTTAACTTCGGGGGTGATTTCCGGTTCTTTCGGAGTTCTCTTCTTGCAGCCGGGCATATAAACTGTTGTTAATGCCAGAACATATATAAGACAAAATCTCTTCTTCATCTTTTTTTACTCCCTGCCTGAAATTATATAAGTTTTTATGAATTGTGAAACCATCTTGAAATATACCGCTGGTGAAATAAATTGTCAAAAATTTTATTTTCCATAGCTCGGGTATCCTCCGATATTGTAACGGAATTTCCGAACTTGACAACATATTAAATTGTTGTAATTTAACAGCATATTTAAAGGGGATGGAGTTCCCCGTATAACCGCCCAAAAAACTGATAACTCCTACAGTGGACTAGGTTATGGGAGTTGTTTCTTACTCGAAAATCTTTCACGCCTGATCTTTCTCA
>CAZIAN010000046.1:0-10163 GCA_964537355.1 uncultured Pirellulales bacterium
CAGAATACACTGACAAAACAAAAATCCGAACAAAGTTGGGCTATGGCCCGGAGCCTTTAATTGTATGCTCTATAGGAGGTACTTCTATCGGCAAAGACCTATTGCATCTCTGCGCACAGGCATATCCGGTTATAAAACAGAAAGTCCCCGATTTACGCATGGTCCTCGTCTGTGGCCCCCGCCTCTCATCCGATGACCTGAAAGTCCCGAATGATATCGAAGTCAAAGGCTATGTTCCGGCCCTTTATGAGCACTTCGCCGCAAGCGATCTAACCATTGTTCAGGGAGGTGGTACTACGACGATTGAATTAACCGCGCTAAACAGGCCCTTTCTATATTTTCCCCTGGCGATGCATTGCGAACAGCAAATGCATGTCGCAGGGCGATTAGCCAGGCATCAGGCAGGTACCAAGATGGTATATTCTCAAACTACTCCCGAATCTCTGGCTGATATGGTGATTGGCAATCTTGGTAAGGATGTAAATTATCCCTCAATTCCTGTAAATGGCGCTCAGAAGGCAGCTCAATTCATAAGCGAACTCATTTGATTTAACATGCCAACTAATTTGCTGCCTGACGGAGTATTCTGCCGTATGTTCTTAGCAGTTGGCTCTTAGTTGTCATTTTTTGTCCTGCAAGCAGTAGAATACAACCAGTACGCCACACCTATCAGCAGAACTGCACCAAGCCAGCCTCCGAACGGCATGGTTTTACCGAAAAAGTGCTTTATAATAGGCAGGTCGATTTTGTATTGCTTGAGGATGACAATCGGGATCGCCAGAAGAATGCCCGTCAGCGCTTCACCGGTTATAAGACCGGAAGCAAACAGCAGGCCGCTTCGTTTGGATTTTTCGATTTGCTCCGAACTGGTATTTTGCCGCTTGTGGAAATTCTTTATCGCCCAATGTATGATGCCGCCTGCGAGGATAGGCACCGCCAGTTCCAAAGGCAGATAAATTCCAATCGCCACGGCGAGAACAGGTGTTCGGAACGAGCTTTTTCGAGCTTCGAGAAAAAGGTCAAGCATAATAATCGCAGCAGCGACACCCATCCCGATATATGCGAAATTCCAGGGCATGTCCCCTTTGAAAACACCCCTTGCGACCGAGGCCATCAGGTTCGCCTGAACAGCCGAGAGAGCGTCCGAACCGGCGCCCGGCTGTCCCTTGAAACCGTATGCTTCATGTAAGAGCATGAGAACCGGTGCTATTATGACCGCCCCGGACAATGTGCCTACCATTTGCATAACCTGCTGTTTCCAGGGTGTTGCCCCGACAAGCCTACCGGCTTTGAGGTCCTGCATATTGTCGCCTGCAATCGCGGCCGCACAGCAAACAACCGAACCAATGATGATCGCCGCAGCAGGACCATTTTCAGCGTCTTTGCCCATAAGCACGAGCAGCAAAAGAGAGGAAACGACTATAGTGGCGATGGTAATACCGGAGATAGGATTATTTGATGAACCGACCAGGCCCGCCATATAACCTGCCACAGCAGAGAACAAAAATCCCGCGATTAGCATGACAACCGCCATTGGCAGTGAGATAGACACGTCTGCTACGAATACCTGATATACAAGAAACAGCGGAATAATTGAACCAACAATCAGCATAAGTATCCATTTCATGGGCATGTCTTGTTCAGTTCTCTCGATTTCAGTTGTGCCCTGTCCCATCGCCTGGTATGCCTTCAATCCGCTCTTTGCTCCGCTCAGAAGCGAGCCTCTCATTTTGAAAATGGTCCACAGACCACCGATCAGCATTGCTCCGACACCAATATACCGCGTCTGGGCCGACCATATCCCGTAAGCCCTATCCACTGCATCGACACCCGAAGCCGCCTCAGACATCGAGGCACAGATAGGAATGGCAATGTACCAGTTGACGACACCGCCCAGAAAAATGAGAACAGCGATATTAAGCCCGACAATATAGCCAACGGAAAGTAATGCGGGGCTCAGGTTCGATCCGCCGTAAATAAGTGTCCCGCCGATTCCTTTGGCCCCCTCTATGGCCTCGGGCCAGAAACCGATACCTTTAGCACATACCTTAAACAATCCGCCGACAAGAGACGCCTTTGCAATAGTCCAGACTCCTTTGCCGCCCTCCTGGCCCGTCTCAAGAACCTCGGCAGTAGCTATACCTTCCGGAAACTGCAGCTCACCCTCAACTATAAGGGAACGTCGAAGGGGTATCGTAAACAGTACACCCAGCAAGCCCCCAAACGCAGCGATGATTGTAATCCACCAGTAGTTTTTCCCTCCAAAGCCGTCCCAATAGCCCATGATGACAAGCGCAGGCAAAGTGAAAATAACACCCGCAGCCAGAGACTCTCCCGCTGATGCCGCCGTCTGTACAATGTTGTTTTCTAAGATATTGCTACGCTTGAAGAAACGCAGCACCCCCATCGAGACAACCGCCGCAGGTATCGATGCCGAGACCGTCATACCGGCAAACAATCCCAGATAGGCGTTTGCCGCCGCCAAGACCATCGAAAGGACGACACCCAAAACAAAAGCCTTAATAGTTATTTCCGGCAAATACTTTCCATCTGAATTCATAACTGACTCCATTCAAATTTACGGAAATTTTGTCACTATCTATTCATACTATCACATCCATATATCAACCCATTTCGGAACTCATTGAACGAACTGCTCAACAAAGTATTTCGGTGTTAGAGATTCTCCGGTCGCCCGCTTAATCATCTCGTTCCAATTATAGACCGCCCCGGCTTCAAAGACTTTTTCGCGGAGAAAATCACCGAGTTCACGCCGGCCGATATAGCTGACGTTTTTGTCTGATTGAAGTTTAAGAATGTTGTGGATTATATGATTATGCAATTGGGATGCCAGCAATTCACCCAACATATAGTTATGGTAATAACAGGGAGCAATAGTAAAATGAATTTTAGCCGCCCAATCCGGCTCATTGCGACCCTGCGGCCTTTTGACAAGCTGATATTTCTCAACCAATTGCCACCAAAGCGAATTCAGGTCCTGCTCAGGATTTGCGTAAAGCTGTTTTTCAAAATTGTACATCACCATATCCCAGCGGGCAAAAATAAGCTGTTTGAGCTGAGCGTACTTGCCGCTTACTTTTTCGATTTCGGCCCTCTGCCTGTCAGTAAGTCCCAGCATTTGCTGCATCCATGCGGGATTGCGGCTCAAGCGGCCGAAGAACATTGCAATAGCTTCGGTTGTAAAAACATGCGCGGGTCTTCTGAGCAGAAACGGAACCTTGGGGTCGTGATATTTATCATAAACCGCGTGGCCTAATTCGTGTAATATCACCTCCATCCAGTATTCATTATTTGTAATATTACAGAGAACACGCACGTCACCTTCGCGATCAATGTCCGTACAAAAAGCATGCGGATTTTTTCCTTCGCGTTCATACAGGTCGCTGTTTTCAAGGATGGATTCAACAGGCAAACCAATGCCAGCGTAGAACTGGGCCGCCAGCTCCTTAACATCTTTATCTTCGTAGTATTTATCCAAATCAAGCTCATATACTAATGGCGTTTCCTGGAAGAACGGGTCGTGATAATGCCAGGGCATAAGCTCGTTGACAGCTATTTGATACTTATCCGCCAGAATGCGATCCAGCTCTGCTTTTAATTTAGCATACGGCTCATTGGTCAATTCGTAGAGCTGCTCGAAAATCCGGTCCATCTCTTTGACATCCTGCTCGGAAGCGGCCAGAGAAAGAGTATGATAATTGTCGAAGCCGAGTTTTTTGGCAGCCTCGTTTCGCAGCTTCACCAACCGGATGATATCATCTGAAACTTCAGCACCGACCTGCTTGCTGGCAAGCCATGCCTGCTTCCTCTTACCGGAATCCGTCTGGGTTTTCAGAATTTCCTTAATTTCGTTGTCGGTAACTTTACTTCCTTCAATTGTGCCGCGGAAGGTGCTGAAGTTTTTTTCGATTTTTGTGCCCAAATCCACAATTTTCTTCAATAGCTCCGGGGCTATCTGGCTCTCAAGATAACTGTTATACAGAACATCCAGTTGTCGAGCCAGGATGGAGCCTTTGACCTGTCCGGATTCTTTCACATCTTTAAGAAAAGCAAACTCCTGAGGATTACTGTAAACATGGCGGACCTTGAGTGTTAATTCACTGACTTTGTCATAATCCTCCGGCTTTCCGCTAATTGCAGCGGCCCATGATGCAAGACTAACCTCTTTCTCCATCGGTTTAATTTTTTCCACATGCGATGTAATGAACTTGTCCAATTCCACCTCCTTTGCGTTATGTGCACAACCAAAAAGAATTACGCTCATTGCCAGTATAGTTATTAAAATCGATAAAGTTTTCATAGCCTCATACCCCAATTAATTGTCATGTTGCTATTTTTGTCATCAATAACATTTTCGTCTGAAGGATATTAACACCTGCGAGTACCTAAATCAAGGGGGTTTTGGGATTGCCGACAGACAACCCGGCTATTTTTTCACATCAGACTATTTCTTCTTTGAACTCAACTGAAGACATATGTACTATATAGCCCAATTATATTAACAGGGCCACAAAAGCTTTATATCAGAATCTGAAAAGAAATTGTTTATGTAAAGAGTCGGAGAAGTCATTATGGCCGAAAGCAAATACCTGACTGCACCTATACCATCTAAAAAAATGCCCGCCGGTATTCCCTACATACTTACCAACGAAGCCGCTGAGCGATTCAGCTTCTACGGGTCAAGATGTATCCTTGTATTCTTTATGACCCACCTGCTTGTGAACGCCAAAGGCCAACTTGCTCCTATGACTGCCGAGCAAAGCAAAACATGGTTTCACCTTTTTGTCTCTGCGGTCTATTTTACGCCTCTGCTCGGCGCTCTGATATCCGACATCTGGCTGAGCAAGTACAGAACCATTCTCTATTTTTCAATACTTTACTGTTTTGGTTTTTTGGCCCTTGCCGTTAATCAAACACGCCTGGGCCTGGCGGCAGGACTGATTCTGATTGCGATCGGCTCAGGGGTAATAAAGCCCTGCGTTTCTGCAAACGTGGGTGACCAATTCGGCAAAACCAACAAACATCTGATAAACAGAGTGTATCATTGGTTCTACTTTGCAATCAATCTGGGTGCATTTATCTCCAATTTATTGATACCTGAATTACTCGACCGATACGGGCCTACTGTCGCATTCGGTGTTCCCGGGGCCTTCATGATGCTGGCTACAATAGCGTTTTGGCTCGGACGCAAAAAATTTGTCCATATACCACGGGGCGGCATCGAATTTGTAAAAGAGTGCTTCAGTTGGGAAGGTTTCAAAGCAATCTTCAAGCTGTGTATTATTTATATATTCGTAGCGCCCTTTTGGGCACTATTCGACCAAATGGACTCTGCCTGGATGTTACAGGCCGAGAAGATGAACCGCAACTGGCTGGGACATGAGTGGCTGCCCACCCAGATCGTAGCCCTTAATCCCATGTTGATACTGATTTTGATTCCTGTTTTTTCTTATGTTATTTATCCGGCAATAAACAAGATATTTCCTTTGACCGCGCTGCGTAAAATAGGATTGGGCCTGCTTCTGGCAGCTTCACCTTTTGTCATCTCTTCCCTGATTGAAACGAGAATTGTTGCCGGCGGCACACCCAGCATCGGCTGGATGTTCCTTGCGTATGCTCTGCTTACCTCCTCTGAAATAATGGTTTCAATAACCTGCCTGGATTTCTCATATACTCAGGCACCAAAGAAAATGAAGTCATTCATTATGGGGGTCTTTCTCCTGTCGATTTCGCTCGGAAATTTCTTCACCGCAGCAGTTAATATCTTCATTCAAAATGAAGACGGCACAAGCAAGCTGCCGGGGGCCAGCTACTACTGGTTCTTTGTGAAAGTAATGATAATCACAGCGCTACTATTTATTCCTGTAGCACGTTGGTATAAACCAAAAGAATACATTCAGGATGAGGACTCAGCGGAAGCTTCCGCCTGACCACGCAAAGGGATTATATGGTCGTTATGAGGACCGAGTCGTCAACCATTTTTTAAAGGGGCTTAAGCAGCAGCTCACGGACGACAATCTTCATCGGCCCGAACTCGACTCCAGGATGGACCTGGAAACCAATCTTACCGGAATCAGTGGTATCATCATGCACGTCAGCAACCTGACGGCCGTTAATCCATACCTGAAGATGGTCACCCTCGGCAAGAACCTTAATGGTATTCCAGCCTTCACGGTCAACTATGCTCTTGTCCTCATTTATTGCCAGAAACATCTTTCCCGGGCAATACAGTGTGCCCGAATAGGCTACCGGATTCTTGTATTCGAGTATATCGGCCTGATACGCCTTCTGTGGTGACTGGTAGCGGAACCAGAGGCCACTGTTACAGGGCCACTCGGCACGGTAGGTAAGTGTCACAAGAAAATCGTCATAAGTATTTGTTGTAAACAGGTCTCCCGGGGCGTTATTCGCACCCTGTGTCCCTACAAGATTGCCGTTTTCAACGAACCACTTTGCGTTTCCGCTCGTTTCCCAGCCGGTCAGGTCTTTTCCGTTGAAAAGTTTTACAAAGCCAGCCTTATTCCGGCCCATTTCCCCACAACCAACTAACAACATCATAACCGCCAAACATAAAACAACCAACAATCTGCGCACCATAATTTTCTCCTTATACAATAATATGCGTCATTGTTATTTCAATATAAAGTAAAATTGAATTCAGTTCCGAGCCGGAGAGGCCCACTGCCTTTTGTTCCTTTACGGTTTACATAGATATAGACCTTCTCCGAAGTTACCATCATCACATCCTGCACTCCGTCGCCCGTTACATCCGCGATGAGCATACTCCGCTCCCCCTTGTTTTTACCCACCAGACCACCGCCAGGCACAGCCAAAACACCAATACGCCTGCCATGATAGTCATAGATACACCCATTGTGGGCAACTAAGATTTCATCAAGGCCGTCACCCGTCCAGTCCAGCAGGCAGTGATGCCGGCTGTAGTCGGTTACAATACGGCCCAAAAGCTCGCCTTTTTCATCCAGTGTCCAAATCGGACTATTACCAAGGGGCTGATGGTCAATATCAACAACTATTTGTTGTCCGCTTACACCGGGAAAGACTCTACCGACATCCACCGACTCAAAATGATAACCGGCAACTTCCCAGATAATTTCCCCGGTCCCGTTCACCAAAGCCACATTGTTCGCACCACAGCAAGTCAGCACCAATTTGAAGTCTTCCGGCTTCCTGCCCCGCTGAAAAATCCGAACGCAGTCAAGATGCCCGCGCTTCTGGTCAACAGTCTTCGACTTATAGATCCATCGTACAGAACCATCTGCGTTCAGCATCGCATAGCCGGCCATAATCTCATCGCGTCCGTCATCATCGATATCTATAGGCCGCGGCTGATGAGCCGTGCGATAACCTCCGGGATCCTTAACCGTCCAGAGAAGATTGCCACTTTGGTCGTAGGCCCAAATCTGATGGTATCGATTTTTGACCAGCACATCACTCGGCCGGCTGCCACCACTCAAATTACAAAACACCAGACAATCCGCAGCATCATCGGCAATACGAATGCGCCTCTTTTCCCGACCGGTAGCCCCATCAAGCTCTACCAGAAATCCTTTCGTACAAAGCACAACCTCATTCCTGCCGTCACCGTCCCAGTCGTGAATCTGACAGGCCACATCGTGGTGCCAAATCTTACGGCCGATAGTGGGATTACCCCACTTCCATAGAACTGAACCGTCCAGTTTCTGTGCAACAGCAGTACTGGTGTAATGAACGTCATCTTTGTTCACGTTCTCGGCGCTAACGATTTCAACCCGGCCGTCACCGTCCACGTCACCGGCCACAACCCACTGCCCTGCGTATTCGGCATCCAGAGAAACTATCTTCCAGGGCTGAATCAAGGAAGTTGTATCTGACGGTTCACCAACGTCTTTGACATCATAATAGACAGGATTCTCCTGCTTTGCACAAAGCATCGTGCAAAAGCCAAAAATAACCAACAAACACAGAGTCATCTGCCGTACAGGTTCCTGAATTCTGCTCATCGTATTCCTACTCTCCTTAAAACCCTGCTAATCCTGCCAAATGTCCGCCGTCCGAGCCTGTACGTCCGGCATCCGGGGCAGAGGGGCACTTGGGACAGGTTCGTACCAGAACGTTGCACACGACCAGTCATCCTGCGTTTCGGCCAGGCCGTTCTTCCAGGCAATCTGCTGAATCGTTATGCGACATTCCTGGCGCCACAAAATCGGATCAGGTACATGCCAGCGATACATCGAGACGAAGTTTTTCTCATCCAGGCTGCAGCCATTATAAAGGTACGGCGTCTGCTGCATACCATAGGACAGGCATACGTAGTCTTCGCTTCCGGTGCCGCAAATCGTAGGAAAGTCCGTATCGCCATCCATATAAATCTTTATCTCCCCTTCGCCCCACCACTGGCCGGGCGTCAGGTTACGTATGCCGATGAGCGCGCCCATAAAGCGGCCCTTGTTCTTTCGCTGCGGAAGCAATACAAAGTCCTTCTTTATCGTTGTCGGATTTTCCCTGCGGAACAACACATGCAGCCGGCCAACATCATCCGGGTGCTTGTCTGCGAGGGTATAATCAATCTGATAAAATAACGGAACATCCTTTTCGCCGTCGTTAGTTAATGTAATCTTCGCACGTTTACTAAAAGGCATTGGCAGCCATATATTCATACCGGCATTTTGACCCAAAGAATGCACAGCGGAATGATACGGCATGACCTTTCCGTGCGCAAATCCCATGAAGTCACCAATCGGACATTCGATGCTCGGATGCTCCTGCCCGTCCCACCAGGCACGAATCACCAGAGACCGCAGATTAAGCGGGTCCCTTCGTGTCGTCATCCATATATGCCGAATCGTCCCCGGCCCCTCAATATCACAAAGCTGTACATCCTGTCCGGCTTTCAGTGTCATAGCCGGAGCACCCTTTCGCCCAACACCGAGTTTGCTCGCGGCCTTGCCCCCCTGCCCGGGAGCACCTGACGGATTCTCAAAACAAATCGAACGCGATACCAGCCCGGTATCAAGCAGATACGGCTCAGAGACTATGTCCACCGTTCGCTGACAGGATATGCATCCGAACATAATCACAAACAAGAAAAAAAAGGAAACAATTCGCCTAGCCATTATCTCTCCTTTCACAAAGATAAGTTAGTATTATCAAACAGTTTCTTTTGCGGGCAGGGCCTGCTCGTTATTAATCCAGCGGCTCAATATATATATTGCGAAATTCAACCGGACCGCCTTCGCTTTGCAGGCAAATCCGCCCGGAAGTATCAGAAGCATTTGTCCCGGCGTTCTGCAGAACACTATTAACATAACAGCGAATAACGTCCCGGTCGCAGTAGATATCATAGCTGTTCCATTGCCCCGGCGTTTTTTCGCTGCTCTGCTGTTTCTTGGTTATGCTAACGAATTGCTTACTAACATCCTGCCTGTCGCGGCCGTCAATAGTAATACCGGTACCGTTGATAAGGACGAAATCGCCGGCACTACCCGACTTTAATTGGCACTCTATGCATCGGGGCCAAACTTTATCCAGCCCACTGGAATGTAGCAGTACACCACTATTGCTTGGCTCACCCGGCCATCGCCATTCCAGATGCAGCTTGTAGTTTTTATAGGCAGCTTTCGTACGCATATAACCGTTGGGCTTTCCTTCACAACGTACAACGCCGTTTTTGACCGACCATATCTTGTTCACGTCGATTGCTTCATCCGGGATGAATAACTTCCAACCGGAAATGTCCTTGCCGTTGAAGAGCATTGTCTTTTTGCCCGGCTCAATCGGCCCGGCCACTCCCTGACAGCCCATCAATGTCGACAAAATTACTACCAGAACACTCAATGCCAATAATCTTCCTGCAACTCGCTTCATGGTTTTGCCTCCAATAATCCTTTTTTCAACCGAAATTTTCCCTTTGATATACTCAGCCACACAGCCAAGCTTTGATATCACACAAAAATACCAGATTCCCGCAGCAAACGCAACCGTAACAAGAAACATATTCTCAAGCATAATAAAGAACATTGACGAATTTTTCACGTATAGTATGATACTTTCCTTGACGATAATATTTTATGGAGGAAAAAATGAATAAACAAAAAGTGACAAGATTTATTTACAGGCTATGGAAAGAGTGGCGAGTGACCATT
>CAZIAN010000046.1:10263-12675 GCA_964537355.1 uncultured Pirellulales bacterium
GCTATACGAAAATCGACTCAAAATACAAAGAATATCTGCCCGGCAAGTTGAAAGAAAAGTGCACATTGGCGATGGAAGATTTGGATGGACTTTCTCATGCGGTAATGAGTATCCCTTCAATTAGGGCCATCCGCAGCTTCGGACCGGTCAAGGTACCACAGAACAGCTACTTTATGATGGGCGATAACAGGGACAACAGCAAGGACTCAAGATATTTCGGATTTGTGGAAAGAAAATTCATAATCGGAAAAGCAACGGGAGTAATCACCTCATTCGACATCACCGATAAATATCAGCCCAGATTCAAGAGGTTCTTCGCCTCTTTGGAATAGCTTCTTAAAACCAGCCTATCTGTCAGCAGGAGTCTTGCGTGAATAATTTTGCCGTCTCGTCATTGAGCAAAACCCAGATAGTGTAAATACCAATAATTGTTCCAAACGGGATTTGGAATAAATCCAAAACGGCAATTATCAGAACCAGAATCCTCGCCCAGCCCCTGCGTTTAAGAAGGCCAATACCACCGATAATCTCAGGTACAGATAAGGTAATAAAAAAGACAGCTATCGCAGTGGCAACAACCGAAGTGATAGCCATTGCCTCCGGGTCTCCCGAGATAACTCCCGCCCCGGCAATAGCAACAAAAGCCAGACAGGCGATTAATACTCCAAGAATACCAAATCCTATATTCAGCGCTGCTACAAGAGTGATATGTTTTTCCATTTATCTACCCTTTCCTCTCAAAATTTACATTTCAATCTATCTTCCTTTTTTCTCAAGAATCGCCTCGATTTCATCCATAGTTCGATTCATCGCAGCCATTGTTTTATTAAACGGCCCGGCTCCCGTCATATCCACCCCCGCTTTTTTCAAAAGGTCTATCGGATAATCGCTTCCGCCCGATGATATAAATTCTATGTATTTTCCGACCGCGCCTTTTTCTTTGCTCAACACCTTTTCAACCAAAGCCGTGGACGCGGTAAAAGATGTTGAATACTGATAGACATAGAAGTTATAATAAAAATGCGGGACGTATGCCCATTCTATCGCATACAAATCATCGATATGGCAAACTCCCTTATCATGACCATAGTATTTTTTCAAAATCTCGCCGTATAATGCGGTTAGAACATCCCCTGTCAGCGGCTCACCACGTTCTGCCCTTTCGTGGATACGCAGCTCGAACTCAGCAAACTGGGTCTGACGAAAAACCGTCCCCTTGATTCCATCCAGGTAATTCATCAGCAAAGATAAGCGTGTATCATCATCTTTGATTTCTTCGAGCATTTTATGAATCAGCAGCGCCTCATTAAAAGTGGAAGCCACTTCTGCGACAAAAATCGAATAGTCGGCTGTCGGATAGGGCTGATTCTTGTTGGAATAATAACTGTGCATCGTATGGCCCAACTCATGAGCCAACGTACTTACATCATCATATTGGCCGTTGTAATTCAAAAGGATGTAAGGATGAACATCGTAGGCGCTGCCGTTGGAATAACCGCCCGCGCGTTTACCCGGCGTCGGATAAACATCGATCCACCGACCCTTGATGGCCTTCTCGACGACCCGGCCGTAACTGCTACCCAAAGGTTTTACCGAATCGAGCACAAGCTTTTTTGCTTCATCGAACGTGTATTTTAAATCAAGACCTTTAACAACCGGAGCATACACATCTGAATATTTTAACGTCTCTACGCCAAGCATTCGTTTTTTCAGATTCAGATAACGATGGAACGAATCAAGATTATTGCTTACATTTTCGATAAGAGCCAAATACACTTCTGTCGGAATGTTATTTTCATCCAACGCACTGTGAAGCGAAGATTCATAACCGCGTGTTCGGGCGTAAAACATGTCCTTTTTCACATTCGCATAAAGCTGCGTACCGAAGGTCCCCTTGAACTTTGTAAACGTATCCCAGAACGCCTGAAATACAGCCTCGCGGTCTTCTCGATTGGGCGAGGCCCGGTACTGGGCATATCCGGCCTTGGTCAGCTTGGCCGTTGTGCCGTCACTTAACGTAATCTCAGGATAAGGCAGCTCCGCATTGCTGAAGACCGAAAAAATTGAGTATGGCCCATCGGCTAACAAGCTCGCCTGGGCAAGTATCTTTTCTTCTTTATCAGATAACGTATGAGCCTTCGTCCGCTGTATGTCATATAACGGCATCTTATAGATTTTCAGGCCGCGATTCTGTTCAATAAACTCATCGATTTTATCCTTATCCATTTGGGCAATTTCCGGCCTGATAAATGCGGCCTTGGAACTGTAATCAGTGCTGAGCTGCTGGGTTTCCTGCTTCATCGCCAGATACTTCGAATTGCCAACATCCTCATCGGATTTCATATTAGCATAGCTGTATAGACGTCCAAATTCTTTCGATACACTGCTGTTAAACTTCAGACAAGCCAACAA
>CAZIAN010000046.1:12685-18536 GCA_964537355.1 uncultured Pirellulales bacterium
GAGCTTGTTGCTCGGTTTGATGAAGTGAGCGGGTACAAGCCAACAACTCGGATGCAGAATTTGCTAATTTGCCTTTGTACCCGCTCACTTCATCAAACCGAGCAACAAGCTCCTGCTTGGCCGTATTCCAGGCTTCGTCCGAAGGGTAAAGGTCTTCCAGATTCCATTTGTATTTATCTGAAATTTCGGCTCTTTGGCGAGTCTGGGCTAAAACCCGCGCAGGCGAAAACATAACAACCGTAACCAATAAAATAATGACATTCAGAGCTTTATTCATAATTGTCTCCCCTGTGACTAAATTTCATTAAACATCTTTACTGTTCTTAGCTGCTAAACCAGATGACATATTTTAATGCACACGGCAGATTATTTCAATCGTGCAGCTTCAGAATTTCACAATTAGCCGATTACGATTCGCGCCTGAGGTGCCCCTGTGCCCAGACAGCAAGTCCTGAACCTGTTAACAAAACAATTCCGAAAAGTAACTGAAGAATATTCAAAGATTCTTTGAAAACGACATGGGAAATCGCAAGGACGACAAACGGCTGTACCAACATAATGAGCGCCGGGATTGTCGCCCCGATTCGTCTCATCGCCGAATAATACAGTGTATGAGATAATGCTATGGCCGTGGCCCCGGAAATCACAATACACGCCCATTGCCAGGGGCCCATTTTAATACAATCGGCCAGCTCACCGAACAACAGCCCAAGCACAAAAAGCCCCGCAACCGTATAAATGCTGATAACTGAAAAACCATGACGGGAATCAATATCCCTAAAGGCGATTCGCGCAGAAAGTATATACACCGCCCACATAAACGCCATGGCAAGAGTAAGAACTATACCGGTTAAAGTCCCGGCTGCAGTGAAATCATCCTTGAAACACATCACACCGATTACTCCGGTCGTCGAAAGCACCAGCCCCGACCAGAAACGTTTGCTTTTTACTAATGCTCTTTCCTCGGCAAAAAAAATCAAAGAAAAACTCGCTATCCAGACAAGAGAAGATTTCGCTAACAGAACCATAAAGGCAGGTCCGATATAATAAAAAGCACAGGCGAACAAACTCTGCATAACAACATTTGCCACGCCCGGCACAACAGCCCTTCGCCAGACCCTTGCATTCAGGCGGCCTTTCTTAATGGAAAAGATAAGAAACGGCATCCATAGCAGACAAGCCACCGAATATCGCAGCAGGTTTTGGGTCCAAGAATCCAGATACCCCGTAAGATATGTTATAAAAATCGGCCCTAATGACCAGAAAGTCAGCGCACCAATGCTGGCAAAGGTTGCCGATAAATCTACTTTTCGTATGTTACTACCATCACTCACGAAGAAACTCCAATATTCAATCGGGATTAGGGCCCAATATAAGCATAACACCACACCTAAATCAATCTTATTGTGCCCTAAGGAGGGAATCTATTCTAAAGCCCACTTGTTTTATTTCTATTTATGAAACACTCGGAGGCTATAGATGTGTAAGCTGACAATGGACAAAAAAAGAAACTTTCTTAATAATTTTTGCATCCGGGCATAAATAACTTATATTTTTTATAGATTGAGCTTAGCAAAGAGGAATTAAAAGCAGGATAAACGACATAATTTACTTCAGTTGCGGGGGATTATACCCAGATGAAAACGACTAAAAGTCAGCGCGTTGAAAAAGTTAAACCAGACGATACCGACTCAAAAACAAGGAATCCCGGATGTGCCAACTTCGATTACCATTACGAAAGTTGCTTATTTCGAGATGAGTGTTTAGTGCAAAAGGGTCAGCGATGTGAATATTTTGAGCGTGCTGTTTTGCCTACGATTACCGATAATACCGAGGATAAGCCCTCGAATTAAAGGGCAGTAAATCTACCTATCGGAACGAATTATACCTCTAACAAGACGAGTTCGTCGATTATAGCAGCGTAAAACCTCTTTTTTCAGCAGTCTTTCAAATCTTTTATCCATCGGCGGTCGGTCGCTTGCCTGGGCACCATAAAGCCAATATTTCATAAAAAAGAGAGGCTCATAAAATCTTTTTCAGACCACTGACAAGGCGTCCAATGCCCTCGGCGGCGGTTTCTTTCTGAAGTGCTCCATAGGCAACCCGCAGATAGCATCTATCCTCCATCCCAAAGGTCATACCCGGAACGACAGCTACTTTGTGCTCTTCAATCAGACGTTTGACAAGTTTCATCGAGTCAAGGTCTGTGTGTACTCGAAGGAGAAAATAGAACGCTCCATCGGCGCGAGGAACGGTTACTAAATCTCTGATACTGCTCAATTCATTCAGGAATATCTCACGGACCTCGGTGGTCATACGCAGCTTTTGTCGGCAGTAGCCTGCTCCGGCACGCATTGCCCCGACTGCGGCCCACTGTGAGATTACCGGTGGACAAATCAAAATCGTGTCCTGAATCTTCCTGATTGGCATATAAAGATGCTCAGGTATCACCATCCAGCCAATCCGCCAGCTTGCAAAGCCATAGGCCTTGGAAAGGGAAAACAGCGAGATAGTATGTTCGGCGCCGCCCTCGATTGAACCGGGCGAAAAGTGCTCAACGCCATTATAGGTGAAATATTCATAGGCTTCATCGCTGATGTGGTATATACCCCTTTGGCGGCAAAGTTCATTGACCTGCCGAAGGAGCGATTCGCTATACACAGACCCGGTCGGATTGTTGGGTGAGATGGTAACAATGGCGCGCGTTCGATCAGTAATGGCAGCGGCAATTGAATCCAACTGCAACTGGTAATCGTCATCGGTAGGCACGCAGACGGCCTTACAGTCGGCTATAACGACGGCCATTTCATGATTAAAGTAGTAAGGCAGTTGGAGAATAATTTCATCGCCTGGATCCGTAACGGCAAGAACCGCGTTGACAAAGCCCATATTGGCGCCGGCGGTTACGACAATTCGGCTGCCCTCTGTGGATATATCATTTTCCGTTGTTAGCTTTGCCTGAATCGTTTTGAGTAGTTCCGGGATGCCCTGGACAAGTTTGTACTTGTGGTTTTCCGGATCGGCAAGAAATGTTTCGATAGCCCCTGTGGCTTCCGGGGGCGGGCCGTAATAAGCAACTCCCTGGCCTAAAGAAATTGTGCCGGGATTACTACGAATTAGCTCGCCGACTATGGGGATTATCGGCGACTGCACGGACTGCATTCGCAAACTTTCGACCACTGAAACTTCCCAATATGTAATTTACAACCTTTTAAGACCTATATTCCGGTCAATTTACAAAACCCATCGCTGATTGTCAACCGATTTGGGCTTCTAAGATAGTCTTTGATGCCATCAATGCTTGTCATAAGGATTCTCTATAGGAGCCTCTAAGATGTGATTTTGCTTTCTAACCTGACCGAACTCAAGCCAAATTGCATCTGGAACAGGGGGCCGGTTATTTTCACATAAATTTCCGCCCGAGCTTAAAGAAAAAAAATTCTCACAGCGCAAACAAAATTATGAACCTATTTTAAGAAAAATCGTAATTGTTATCAAATTTGTACATAATACCGGTTATTAACAAAATATTAGGCTGTTTCAGACCTCGAGCAATAAACATCTTTTGTGAAGCTTTGTTTTCGTATTTTAATGGAAAGAAGGTAATATGTGGGACGAAGAAAAAGATTTCGAGATTTTGGACAAAACGGAAGAGTACGACGTGGACGATGAAAGTAATGATGATTTTCAGTACCCGGAAATGAACTTATCCACTGACGAAGATGTAAATGAAAATAGTGATGTTTTTGAATACGAAGACGATTTTTACTACGACGAAGAAGACGATTAGTAACGGTGTCTTCTATTCATTAACATAATATACTACAAATCGGCTGCAACTGCCGGCAGTTGCAGGCGGCGAACTCAAACATTTCTGCTCTCTATTCTCACTATCATCCTGCTCAATTGAACTCTACAGCGAAAAAGCCTTTATGGAAAATATTGGTCAATACTATTGTTTGCTATTCCTTGTTCTCAGGTTTGGCCCTTTTTATGACAAAGAAATATGCAATTGCTCCGACACAATAAAAACTAAGTGACAAAGCGATTCCAGCGGCCCATATTAATTTGTCATACTTACCTTCATGAGTTAGCGGGTTATAGAACTTCGATGCCGGCCGCTTTAGGCAATCGACAAGCATTATTATAGAAAAAATCACTCCCAGGACAGCCAATACACCCCACAGAGCCTCAAAGCCGAATATCGGCCTTATTGGCCAGAATGGAAATCTACACCAGTTAAACATAACAGAAAGCTCCTAAAAAGGTTCTCATTAAGTTTTTCTACACGCTCTGTACTTAGGGAAAATTCCAAAAAGGTTACACATCAATTATAGATTTCTTGAAGGTTTATGATGTATAAAGGCACGTTAAAGAAAGATTATCCATCCGAAAAGAGTCTTCATTAAAGCTGCAATAACCGCCAGATTTAATTAAATCCCCCCACTTTCTCATCCGATATAGTTTATTGGTGTTAATTCTGCCTGCTGTGTGTAAAAGAGTATTATACATCAAGAAGATGTATATATAGTGCCCAACAGGCAAAGTAAAGATATGTAAAATAACTGCTTTCTCTTTGGTTTTCATAGGAGACAAAAGTATGGCTGGAGAAACATGTATGTGCGCCGATGAAAAACATGCCGGCGACCGAAACGGAGTTCATGGAAAAGTTCATGGAACTTTGTCCGGATTTGCTAATATGTGGCATGAGTGTACCAACTGTGGCATGACCTATTGTGACGATTGCGGCAGAAATTGCCTCTCAGGAAAAGACGACGTTACTGACCAAACGAGAGTCTGTCCGGAGTGTGGTTCTCCAACAAAGCAGTTTTAGATTTAATGCCTAATCCAGCATTTCAAGAACTATCTTTGTTACCTCCTTGCGGGCTTTTTTCACAGCTAACGGCTCAGCTAATTGTATCAGCTCACTGCTTATCTGAGTCAGTTTGTCCCTGTCTTGTAAAAGCAGTTCAATGCTTTCGACAATCGGCTCAATAGAAGTAAAATAAGGCATAAACTCCGGCACTAATTCCTTACCCGCCAGGATATTGACTAAAGACAGATATTTCGTTTTTATCAGCCATCGCCCCACCAGTTGCCATAGAATCCTGCTTGATTGATACATTATCACCATAGGACAGCCGGCCACCGTTACCTCCAGCGTTGCACTGCCGCTTGTAACAATCGTAAAATCTACAGCGCCGGCAGTCTCGTTAACTGAACCAATTTTGTATTCACACTCAAAACCGTCGATTTGCGTTTTTTTCAGCAGTTGCTTTCGTTCGTTATCCAGGGCTACTGTAATAAAGCTTGCTTGCGGATATTTTTCCTTTAAGCGCAGCGCTATCTGCTGCATTGGCCCCCAGAGCGATTCGATCTCAGCGGTACGCGAACCCGGCATAAGGGCAAATCTGGCTTTTCCGGGCTCAAAATCAACATATCTTTTATAATGGTCTGAACCAATCTCCAACTTATCAAATAACGGATTGCCCACAAAAACCACATCCATACCTCTTCGACCGAACCATTCCTGCTCGAAAGGAAGTATGCAGCAGAGTTTATCACAGCATTTGCGAAGTTTATGAATTCGCCAGCTCGCCCAGGCCCAAAGCTGCGGAGCAACATAGAAAAGCGTCTTTACGCCGGCTCTTTTTGCGGCCTTTGCGATGTGAAAGTTAAACGCGGGGGAATCGCAGACGATAACCAAATCCACCTTATTGCTCTTGATATAACCGGTTAAGCGCTTTATCAACTTGTAATAACGCCAGATGTGCCTGAAAGCCTTGTATATCATTACGGCCTTGCCGACGGTGACCTCCAGCAGCTCGCAACCCGCCTCAGCCATTTTAGG
>CAZIAN010000047.1:0-18217 GCA_964537355.1 uncultured Pirellulales bacterium
AATGCAGGTTCAGGTTGTATATTAGCAGTAGTATCTTGAGGAGTGAAAACCATGTTTATTCGACGTTTGATACTCTTTATTATCTTTTGTTTTACGCTGCCGGCATCTTCAATGGTGACCATTGCCGAAGAAGTGGAAATACGCAAAATTCCAGTAGCAAAAGGATTAGCATCGCATCCTGTAAACGGCGGTCATTGTTTAATTTCGGACGATGCTTATCAGTACATCGCATTTTATGATGGAGAACACCAGATAAATGTTGGAAAACGAAAACTCAGCGAGACCGAATGGGACATGGTTAAACTGCCGGAACGGGTTGGATGGGACACGCATAACCGGATTTTATTATTTCAGGACCGAAAAGGACATCTTCATATTACAGGCAACATGCACTGTGCGCCACTGCGGTATTATCGAACAAAGACCCCCGGGGACATACACACTTTCGAAGGCATTCACAAGTGGACCGGTGATTATGAAGACAGAGTTACATATCCTACCCTGTTGAAGCTTCGCGATGGTTCAGTTTACATAATGTACCGACACGGAGGCAGCGGGAACGGGATGCGAATCCTGGTCCATTATAATGAAGAAACACAACAATGGACCAAGACCGTTCCGGTTTTCACGAATGGCCGAGACCGTAATCCAACCTGTAATGCCTATCCGTTCGGAGGCATCTTAGAAGACGAAAAAGGTGTTTGGCATATTGCCTGGTGCTGGCGCGAAACGCCGGATGTCATAACCAATTTTGATATTTGTTACGCAAAAAGCCCCAACCGCGGATTGTCATGGAAGAGTTGGGATGGGCGTGATTTGGAATTGCCTATAACCCCTGAAAATGCTTATGTAGTCGAACCTATAAAACAGAACAACGGATTAATCAACGGCGGCTCTTTAGTTGTGGATAGTGAAGGACGGCCATATATCGGCTATACTCGTTTTGATGAAAATGGCCACAATCAAATGTACATAACAACGCCGATTGATAACAAGTGGAAAATCATCCAGTTAACCGACTGGAAACATCGCTTTTATTTTTCCGGCAGAGGCACGATTCCACAGTACCCCCCTATCCCGAGACTCTCAATCACAAAAGAACAGAACATTCTGGCTGCCTATAGCAACGCTTATGCAAAACCAAAGAAAGGGCAGTTAGTCCTCACGAGAGAACAACTGCTAACAATGAAACCGGGTCGATATTCTGTTCAGAAAGCCAAGGTTGCTTATCATAATATACCGAATGTTCGCGCCGTAAACCGAGGGCCATTGCCGCCGGGCTTTATACATTATATGCAGCAGGAAACAGACTCGCCCAACCGAGACCGCAGGCCGGATAAGCCAAAAGAACCTACGATGATTTATATTGTTGAGGTCAAAGACAAAGAATAAAAATTATCAAGTCGTGGAGGAAAAAAGATTTAATCCTGCTTCTTCCAGGCCCGAATATATTCAATGCTATAAGTGGAGGGAAGGTCCTTATCTTCTGGAAGGCCGAACCATTTGGGCATAGTCTCACTATCAAAATTCAACGTCAGGGCCTGATGCCAGTGGGTATTCTCTATCCATCTGACAAGTACCCCATCAAAATACCATTTGACTCTCTCGGTATCCCATTCCAATGCGTAAACATGATCACCATCCGCCAGATTTGATGGGGCTGCCCATACTCCATGTTTAGACCAGTGCTTATTTTCAGTCGGCGTTCGGAACACATGCACGTTCATATTGTATTTACGTTCAAACCCGGGAGCCCCGCCTCCTATCTCGAATACATCTATTTCCGTCCACAATTCCGGAGTGCTGTCATAGAACCAAAAAGAGCTGGAGCCATTAGATTTCATAGGCCGACATTTTACTTCAAAATATCCGTATTTGACTTTTGTTTTGCTTTGAACCGCCGCGGAAGTGTAAGTGTGATAGCCCTTGCCTTTCGGCATTTCAGGTACTTCCTGCTTCTTCATAGCCAGATGCAGCTTGCCTTTACTTACATTAACATTGCCGGAATAGAAGAATGCCGGCTGCCTTCCCAACCACTTCGGATTTACAGGATACCATTTATTCGGGTCAAGCCTGGTACCCTCAAATTCATCACTCATCAATTCATATTTGGCCCAGTTGCCCTGATTACCCTGGTCGGACAATGGGAAATCATTAGTAACTTGTTTTGGCTTCTGACCCAAATCGCCGGTTCTTATCCAACTATCCGGGGGCTTTCCAACAGCAGCAAACGTATCGACAACGATAATGGCCATCAAAAGAAAACACAAACATGTTTTCTGAGCTATTCTTTTTTTCATACCGGAGACTTTCTATCGTTAACAATTAAGTAAGTGTGAGCAGAACAGCGCGAACATCCATTACCTGCCTGCCCGTGACATCCAGTGCATGAAGAGTTAACAGGCCGCGTCCCTTTTCCAAACGAAATACACCGAGGTCAAGCGGCTGAAAATCCTTAACATACGATTCGCTGCCTCGTGAGACCCGGTCGAATTCTTCGCCAACCAACGGCGGGTCGTACGGTTTGGTTACCTTTCCCTGAATCCGGCTTCCATTGAAATTCAATTCGACTGTCGAGCCTATATTTTCCTTTTTGCATGTGTAGTAAATCAACGCCTGATAATTGCCGCTGTTGGCCACCTCGATATCCCAGGTAATTTTATCACTGGTACTTATCCAGTTAGTAAAGAAAGAGCAATTCGGCGCTTTGGCGCTTCGACGAACTTTTCCATGCGGGACACCATCACGTGCAGGGAGTATCGTCGCAGGAAACTCAGGGTAGCCGACCGGAAATGGCCTGTCATCCTTTGGGGACTTTGGCAGCACCTCATCCTTCCATCGGGCCACTGCATCTCTTAGCTTTGCAGTGACCTCCGGTTTATCTTTCGAAATATCCTGGTACTGCCCCGGGTCAGTGGTCATATCAAACAGCTTGCCCGTGTTGTCGAGTCGATACCGCTGCGTGCGGACGCTGACGCGGCCTCTTTGATGTGAAAATATCATTCTATCCGGCCATTTTTTTGTTTGCCCCAAAAGAAGCGGCTTGATGCTTATGCCGTCAAGCGGTTTGGTACCGACAATCGAGATACCGGCCATATCCACCAGAGTCGGAAGAAGGTCAATTGCACCGGCGATTTGGGGAATCTTTATTCCGGGCTTGATATGTCCGGGCCATCGAACCAGACATGGCACTCGGTTGCCACCTTCATCGGTCGAGCCTTTTCGCCCCTTCATGCCGTCGTTCCACCGCCAGCTGTTCGGGCCGTTGTCACTGAAATATATAACGATGGTATTTTCGGTGAGCTTCAATTTGTCGAGCTGAAGCAGAACACGTCCAACGTTCCAGTCGATATTTTCACACATCGCCAGAACACACCGTGTCTTGTCAAGCTGTTCCATTTTCGGGTCACGATTACGCATCTCGATTGGACCGTCACTGAACTTGGCGTAGAATTTTTCAGGGACCTGAAAGGGTGAATGAGGAGTGTTATACGGCAGATAGCAAAAGAAAGGACGATTTTTGTTTTTGGCGATAAATTCAAGGGCATGGTCTGTCAGGTCATCAATAATAAATCCCTTTCCTCTTACGATTTTGCCGTTATGTTCGAGAACAGGGTCGAAATAATTTCCCCAGTGCCCGGAACAGAAACCATAATAATCGTCGAAACCTCTCGCGTTAGGGTGATAGGGATATTGCGTGCCGTTGTGCCATTTTCCATAAGCCGCGGTAGCATACCCGGCCGCTTTGAATGTATCGCCTATGGTTTTTTCATCAGCGTTCAATCGTTCCTGCCCGGTCGAGACGCCGCGTACGCCGCCACGTGAATGGTACCGCCCGGTTAAAAACTCGGCCCGTGTCGGAGCGCATACTGCACAAACAAAAAACCTGTCAAACAGGGCACCATCCCGAGCCAATGAATCGATATTCGGAGTTTTCAGGTTGACGTTTCCGTGAACGCTTAGATCGCCCCAGCCCTGGTCATCGGCCAAAATGACTACGACGTTCGGTCGCTTGTTTGCCTTTGCCGCTTTCGCCTGAATAGGCAGCAAACTTGCAATGACGCCGACACATGCACTTTTCAAAAAATCACGGCGAGTTAATCGCGAGTATTTCATAGTTAATTCTCCTCTTATTGGTCCAATATGATTTCTGCATTTATAATAAGGATTTTGGCAGCACCATTCAAGAGCTTTTCCGGTAATAGTTGATTTGCGAGAAATTAATAGCTGCTTTGGGAGCTATCCATGGATGACGTCGTAAAAAAACCTGCAAAATCACTTTATTTGTCAGGCAAATTTGATATTGTAGCGACAGGAAAAGTTCGTTTCTTTAACTGTAAGAGTTTAATGAGAAATATTACCTTTAATTTTTATGTCCGGGAGACAGTAAGTGAAAACGATTGATTTACGAAGCGACACCGTTACTATGCCGACGCCGGCAATGAGAGAAGCTATTTCTAATGCGAAGCTGGGTGATGACGTATTCGGTGAAGATCCGACAACTAAACGTCTTGAAAAAATGGCCGCCGAACGTATGGGAAAAGAAGCGGCGATGCTGGTAGTGAGCGGCACGATGGGAAATCTGGTATGCATACTAACCCATTGCAAACGTGCCGAAGAGGTCATCCTCGGTGACCGGTCACACACGTTTCTTTACGAAGCCGGTGGGATGTCGGCTTTGGGCGGGATACACCCGCACACAATTGTAAATCAGCCCGACGGCAAGATGCGGCTGGAGGAAATCGAGGGGGCAATTCGCAGTGATAACGTGCATTTCCCACGAACCCGGCTGATATGCCTGGAAAATACTCACAATCGCTGCAGCGGCGCTGCTCTTCCGGTGGAGTATATGAAAGCGGTAGCGGAACTGGGAACAAACCATGACCTGATGGTACACCTGGATGGTGCCCGGATATTTAACGCTGCTGTGGCTCTTAAGGTGGACGTAAAGGAACTGGCCTGTTATGCCGATTCAGTCACATTTTGTCTTTCAAAGGGACTTTCGGCGCCTGTCGGCTCTGTGATATGCGGTTCTAAAGAGTTTATTGCCGAGGCGCGGCGAAACCGAAAGGTGCTGGGAGGTGGTATGCGGCAATGCGGCATCATTGCCGCGGCAGGCATTACAGCCCTCGAAGAGATGGTGGACAGAATAGCGGAAGACCATTCAAATGCTCAGCGTCTTGCTAACGGTATCGCTTGTATCCTGGGCCTGTCTGTCGAACCGGAAAGGGTACAGACAAATATTGTTTACTTCGACATCGTAAGCCGACAAATCAAGGCGGAGGAAATTGTTAGCCAGCTCGGTAATAAAGGAATTAAAATACTGCGGTTAGGACCATCCCGCTTCAGGGCGGTAACTCATTACGGTATCAACGCCGAGGATATCGATTTTACATTGACAGCTCTTGGGGAGATAATGGAACTTTAAAAGGGACGATTCGCAATCCGCCCCTGAAATTCAAAGTCCAAGTATCGGATTTTCTTGAGGATACCTAACAGCGCACCCTATTGTAAATCGACCTTCAACTCGTGGATTGACCAGTTCCAACTGTCTGACGAACCGGTCTGAACGATTTTGACGAACCTGGTTTGTACAGGTTTGCCAAACTTGATTTCGGTGATCGGATTGGTACCTTTGCCTGTCACAATGGGTTTGCCCCAACTGCCGCCATCGAAAGAAACATAGACCTCATATCCGCGAGGGTAGTCATTGGGCGAATTCTTTGTATCGAGAGTCAGGCCGGTTACTGTACTTTCGACGCCGAGGTCTAATACAAACGAATCGCCTGGTTTCATCGACCCGCCTGTGCTCCAGCGGCTTGAGGGATTGCCGTCCAGCGCATTATGCGCGTTTCTGTTGTCGCGTGAGGCTGTAGCTTTCAGATTCTTGCTCAACAATGCCTCTTTAATTTTCTTTAAGGCCAATTCCGCCTCCGCAGTCAGGCCGGGAATATCTTTCCACTGTTCGGCAAGAGCTAATGCCTGCTTGCAGGGATATTTGGACAAGGCAGAAAGTACAGCTTTTTTCTCATCGACTCGCTTCGCAACAGACATAGCATCAACCAACAATTGGACAGTCTCGGCTGCGCTGCGGTTGGCAGGTATCCCAAGCAGTTTTATATAACCACGAAGTGCCAGAACCTGGTTGGTCGAATCACGTCCAGACTTAGCTATTTTCATAAGGTCTTCTGACGGAGTTGCCTCGGGCCAGTCGGCCATGGAACGTATGGCAGCCTTTTTGATTTCGGCATTACCGCTGAGCAACTGACCGCGAACGGCCTGAAGGGCTTGTGGGCCTCCTATGTGTGAAAGCACAGCCAAAAGATGAGGCTTTGCGGCGTTATCGGCATCAGCCAGGCCCGTAATGACAGGAGCGGCGTCCGGCTCATCGAGTCGCGTAACAATGGCTACCATCGCACGCTCAATGCCCGCTCGGTCTGTATCACTTTTAGCCGCGAGGAGTATTGAAACCATCGCAGGAAGTTCTTTTTGCCCGGACAATTCACCCAGGGCCTTATAAGTCGTCTGGCGAATATTTCTATTATTGTCTTTGACAACTGTGAACAAAGCAGGAATTGCTTCAATCTGGCGTCGATTGATAAGTGTTTGAATCACATTAATTCGAACCTGGTTCTGAGCATTGCTTTGCGCGATGACGATCAATTCTTCAGCAACACCCGGAGCCGAGATTCGACTGAGACTTTCCATAGCGGCCTTGCCGGTTTCATCATCCGCAGCAGATACTTCGGCAAGCAGCTCGACATTGGAATAATCACCGAGAACCGCAAGGGCTTTGACAGCGGCAAGGCGAACAGATCCATTTTTGCTCGCGACAGCTTTTGCGACATAAGGAGCTGCGGCCTTATCGCCACGTGCTTCAAGGGCGCTTAGCAGTACAACCTGGGCGTCGCCACTGAGCTGCGGCAGTTGTTCGGCAAGGGCTTTGGTGATTGAAGTGCCGGGCATTTCTGTGATAAACTTTCCGGCTGCACGCTGGAGGTCAAGGTCTCTATCTTTGAGAAGAGCCAGCACATGAGGTACCGCCTTATCTTTCTCGGCCCGGATTAGGCCTTTATAGGCAGCGATTCGAATCCAGGTATTGTTGGCCGGAGCAATCATTTTGCTATAGATTGCTAAAGCATCAGGCTTCTGTCCTTCTGTAAGCATTTTATCAGCACACATCAAATAGGCATTGTCATAAGCGGCCTTAAGACTTTCAGGTACTTGGACACCTGTTAGTGCGCGAGCCGCTTGCGAGCCTCCTATTCTTCCCAAAGCTTCAATCGCAACACGGGCAACATCAACATTGCCGCCGGTGATAAGTTTTGCAAGTTCCGGGACAGCTTCACGGTCGCCGCGCTGGCCTATTGAACCGATGACACCGATTTTGAGATTACCATCTAATTCTGTAAGCGCCTGGCGTAGAACGTCGCCGGCTTCGGGAGCAGCCATATACTGCAAAGCAAACCGAGCCATATGGGAAAGTTCCCTGTCGGCAAGCAGCTTTGACAAAGCAGGTACGGATTTGGCCGAGCCGACACGACGCAGCATCCGACAGACAAACTGCTTGCCGGCAAAAGTTGTCTTTGACGATTCCAAGGCTTTCAGTAATCTTGCCTCGATCTGTGGAAACGAGGACGGCGGGACGTTTCTAATCTCCTCCTCGATAGCCGCCAGGGCCCGGCGGGTCTTGCCAAAATCGTATTCTTCTATGGCATCATAATCTGCCGAGAGAGTTGCACGGAGGCTGACCTTGTCGGCTGTTGGGAAGTCAGCAGGCACTTCCACCTGAGTTACTCGTCCGGTAGCGGCCCACTCGGTACCACGCAGAAATGTTACGATAAATCCGACACTGCGCAACTGTTCGGGGCCGTGACCGAGGACGGTATGGAAAACTCTTCCTTTGCCGTACTGTACGGTGAACAGGATTGGCTCGTGTTCGCCGGTGCCTTTTTTAGCAGGGTCGGCGTATGCGGTTGCAAGAACCTTCATATTCTTTGCAGGCCCACGGAGCTTGCTGTAGAGTTCATCCTTTGCATGCATCCATTTTTCAGGAAGGCCCGCCGTGATAGCGTGCAGACGGTCTCGCATGATAACCTGGAATTCGTGCTGTGGGCCATGAGTCCCACCAGCACCAGGGGAGTTATCGAAAACGACTTTGCCGTCCCGGTAACGAACCATCGGGCCCGACTTCTCGTCCCGTCCACCCCATCCGCCGAGAGCTATCATTTCGTTCCATTCTTTCCATTTTGGAAATGCGTTGTCCGCGGCGTGATAGATAACCAAACCACCACCATTTTCCATATATTGAACCAGCGCATCCTGAGTTTCTTTGGGCCAGTCATCGCCGGTATAGTTTGCGACAATAACATCGTACTTTGGAAAAATCGGTCTGAAAGAATCCATCGGCTGACCTTTAGCAGGCGAGGTAGCCACATCTACCTCGAACATTCCTGTCTCTTCCAGCAATCTCTTGAGGACGGGCGTTGTACTTTTCCAATCATGATTGTTCTGGCCGTCAACTATCAGGGCCTTCAGGATTTTCTTATTAGCCCGGCTGATATCCTGTATGCGGATATTTCGCCATTTGATACTTTTACCCGCCTGTTTGGAACCGTGAACCTGCAGGGCAATAAATCCCGTTGAGGTCATATCATCTCTCAGGTCGGCGGCGGGCACACCGTTAACCCAGGTTCGTATCCGGTCGCCAAGGGCCTCGATGCGATAGTGATTCCACTGGTTTTGCCTGAAGGCTTGCCGAGCAGCCGGGTTCTTAGTCAGGTTGTTGAGCCAACCACGACGGGCTTCGTCGTAAATACCACCAGACCAGGAGCGAGGGGCAGTTTCCGGGGCGGGTTTGCCATCGGCCAACAGGTTCCTGGGGTTATTTTTGTAGGATCCTGTGCCCGGATCAATTTCGACCTGATAGCCGTGGACGCGGTAGTTCTTAAAGTGCTCGAAGCTGTGGCTGCGAATCTGAATGCCTGAATTCATATCGGGCTCGACAAGAAACTCCAGTTCCAGAATGAAATCAGTGTACATTTTCTCGGTGCAGAGAAAGCTGTTGGGCGTATTAAGAACCGTGGTTCCGACAATCATCCCGTCCTGAACGGCGTACTTCGCCTTACCGTTACGCTGGACCCAGCCATTAAGTGTTTTACCGTCAAAGAGATTCTCCCATTCCGCGTCCGCCGCGAGTGACAAAGATGGCAGAGAAATATAAATAATGGCGGATATAAGTAAGAGCGTTAGGAAACGTTTCATTATGTTACTCCTTATGTCATGTATTCTTTACTGCATTTCTTTTACAGAACTTATGGCTCGCGGTAGGAATGGCCAAGTAGTGCGCTGGCTTCCGAGTCGCCTATGATTTCTTCTTTTTCTGGGTTCCATTTGATTTTGCGTCCGGTGAGCATTGCAATTTCACCGAGCAGACCCACGCTGATGGAGCGAAGCCCGACTTCAGCGGGGCAAATTGTAAGCCTGCGGCTTTTTACGCAATCGAGGAAGTTTTGCTTGTGGTCTCTGCTTTCATAAAGTTTTATTTCGTTGGGGGCAATTTCCTCCCGCAGGATTTTTTCATTGGAGGCACTCAAACCACCACGATTCACATGTATCCAACCTTTGTCGCCATACCATTTGGCGCCCTGAGTTAGCTGTTGGTTATTGGCGACGGTCATTACCGTGCCGTCTGCATATTTGCAGGCAAATTTATACTCAGTTGGAACATTATAGAGACCGTCTTTGGGATAGTTGCCTTTGCCCTCGATTTCCACCGGCCCGGTATAATCCCAACCCATACCCCAGTGAGCGATGTCAATATGGTGCCCAGCCCAGTCGGTAAGCTGGCCGCCGGAGTAATCCAAAATCCATCTCCAGTTCCAGTGAACCACGCCCCGGTATGGCACATAAGGAGCAGGCCCGAGCCAGAAATTCCAATCGAGTCCTTCGGGAACCTGCATAACAGGTTTGACGTCCGTAGCGCCGCCGGTTGGCAGGCCGACTTCAACCTTCAGGATTTTACCGATACGGCCGTTGCGGACAAGCTCACAAGCCCGGCGGAACTTCCAGTCGGAACGCTGCTGGCTGCCGGTCTGCCATACCCGCCCGTAGCGATGGACAGCGTCGCAGATGGCGCGTCCTTCCCGGATGGAGCGGGCAAGTGGTTTTTGGCCGTGAATGTCCAGACCCGCCCTGGCCGCTGCAATAGCAGGGATGGCATGCCATTGGTCAGGCACCGCTATTTGAATTGCTTCGAGGTCACCGCGACCAATTAACTCGCGAAAGTCATGATAGGCCGTGCAATCGCTGTTGTGATATCTCTGGTCCACTATCTTTTTGGCTTCGTCACGATGGCTCTTGTCAACATCGCAAACGGCCACCATCTGAACTTCCGGCTTGCTTAAGAAACCCCGCATATCACCGGTTCCCTGTGAGCCGACACCGATTGCTCCCATAACTATACGGTTGCTCGGTGAGTATGCACCAAAAACCGATGAAGGGACAATCGAAGGAAAAAACATGGTTGTGCCTGCGGCAACTGCGGTCCCTTTCAAAAAGCTCCTTCGAGTTATTCTGCCTTCTTTTTTCATAATATTCTCCTAATTAATATCAGTCGAGAACTGAAATAATAACACAACATAGTCTAAGACCCATCCTCACCGGATTATAGTATCAACATTCAAACTTATTGCAATACATTTCTGATATAGAAATAGCTGCGTAAAAAGCTTTATTTTCATCTTAACAAGGTTTTAATCCCATATTTGCACGCCAAGCTCTTTAAACTGCGCGCCTGCATTCAAAAAGTGCGCAGTAATCCAGAACACCGTCCATTCTTCAACATAATTCCCGCGAATACCGGAAATATCGTTACGACTGAGACGCTCCCTGTATGTACCGTGCTGTGCATAATTCGTATGATGCGGCTGTTCACCCTGACTTCCATAAGGGTCAATAAGCTGACCGCAACTACGGTACATTAAGATTGCAAGTTTTTTTAATTCGTCCATGTCCAGAAGCTGTCCTAATCGATAGATATCCGGCGTAATAAGGACACCAAATACATCAATATGCATATTTTGGACAGATACGGCCGTCCAGCCCCTGGTCTTAAAACCGTTGTCGCGGAGACGGCCTGCCGGAAGGTCAATATCCAGTACCATCACATAAGTCAAAACGACATCACAGGCGTGCTCGGCCCATTCGAGGTATTTGCGGTCATTTGTAAGCTCATAGAGCGCCAAAAATCCCTGTAGAGCGGCAAATGCGCCCTCTTTGTCTTCGCAACTGGCGTCCAGAGTGCCGCCCCAGTACGGCTCATCCATACTCAGATGCCTCGATGCATAGACGTTGCCGGCTTTTTCCGCAGCTTGGCTATAAGTATCAGAACCGAACAGCTTATAAGCTTTACAAAGCGGAGCAATGAAAAATGCCTCATTTGTTGACAGTGGCCTCCAATCATCCGACAGGATTCTCTTTGAGTGAAAATCACAAGCTTTGCGCAAAAAACGTTCCCAGCGAGAAACATCCAATCCTTTCGTTCTGCCAACACGAATCGCATTGGCAAAATTCAACATGGCCTGGCCCTGAGAAAGCAATTCAGGCTGATTGCGCCGAACCCACTGTTTCTTTTCATAATCGTACCAGGTATAAAAACCCTGATCGTAAAATTCTACTCCTGCAAGGAAATCAAGAGATTTCCTTGCCATCCGGGACGCTTTTGAATCACCGAGTTCCTCATCCAGGACCTGCAAGGCATATCCGGGAGCTGCGGTCTGGCCGCACCAGCCGAAAACGAAAAAACTGCGGTCGGGATATTTGTTAAAACCCGCAATGTCCCCTTCTTCATACCATCGTGTTTTGGCAAGGCGGTACTTTGCCTTGATGATTTCCTTAAACGTGGGCAAGCCTTCAAGAGAATACGGAGAGAAAATATCCAAAGACGTTCTTGTGGGACGTTGAAATCCTGAGCCTTTTTTTGCAACAGGATAAGCCTCCAGATAGAACGTTTTTTCAATAATTGCGCCCGGAGGCACGTTAATATAAGCATTATCATAGGTCACAAAACCACGCTGAGAAGCCTTAATAACACTTCGTTTGCCATTGGAAGCACAGGGGCCCGAGAGAAGAACCAGTTCAGTTCCATCCTCTTGCGCAATCAATCCCAACGACCACCATTGGTCCTGTAAGTTGCCGTATGGCACAGGCGAGGGCAGAGAATGTAAGGCCGTTCCCTTCATGCCATCATTGCCTTCCCATTCCAAGCTGGCATAGGGCATCGGAAAACGATGTTCCTCAAAAATGGCTTCTTCCCCTGATTCGCCTGAGTAAACGGGTACTCGGCCACTCTTTGCGCCGGATGGATTACCATAATACAGTATGCCTGGCAGCAAAACACCTGAACCTTTACCGCGGCATTGAAAACGAACCGAAAGTGTCACGAATTTGGCCGTTGCCTTTCCTTCCCAGATGAACCTGCGAATACATTTAATTACATTGCCCTCGGGTCGATACGAATCTGAAATCCGCCATGTGCCGGCCGAGGTTTCGAGCTTACCCCGCAAAATCGTCCAGTCTCCTATGTGCTCTATTTCAGTAGGTTTGCCATGAACCCAATCCGCAGGCCAGCCCTGCTTCCATGCGGTAGCAATCGACCAGAGACCTTCCGGCGGTGAAGTCAGAATATCTTCACCATCCAGAAGTATTTCAACCTTGTATAACTTGCCATCGTGTTCCGCACGAAGATTGGGAGATTGACCATACGCAGGCAAGTTTAATATGCTGGACATTAAGAAAATAAATATTATCAAATTCTTTCTTGAATTTTTAATCATAAATCTCCTTTGAGGGGAAATAAGGTTATTTCCTCACTCCTTACAAAACTTATTGATTCGGCATTTTGATTATTTTATCGAGTCAGCTTGATTTGTAAAGCCTGCCGGGGTATCATTTCAAAAGGAAGTTAGACTAACTCAAATAGAAAATGCCGAACAGAACAATAAGACAGGCATGGACATGTAAAGGGGAAGGAGGCTTTCAATGGAGCAGAACATTAATCGTCGTCATTTTTTGAAATTCACCTGCAGCGCCGCTACGGCCGCTTTTCTTCCACAACTTGCTTTTTGTAAAAACAAACCATCGGACAAGCCAAATATTGTCTTTATCCTCGTTGACGACCTCGGCTGGTCGGATGTGGGATGTTATGGCAGTGACCTCCACGAGACACCTAATATCGACAAGTTGGCAAGCCAGGGGATGCGGTTTACCGATGCCTACGCCGCAGCACCGGTTTGCTCGCCTACCCGTGCTTCGATTATGACCGGTAAGTATCCGGCCCGGCTGCACATGACTATCTGGTATGAAAGCTCGGCCAATCCGCCACAAAATCGAAGGCTTATCCCGCCGGTGACACAGGGTAACATGCCGCACGAGCAGGTGACCATAGCTGAAGTACTAAAGAAGGCCGGTTACTTTACCGCTCACGTTGGTAAGTGGCACCTTGGCGATGCCGCACACTATCCCGAGACCCAGGGCTTCGACGTCAATATCGGTGGGACTTTCTGGGGAGCACCGACCACATTCTTTTATCCTTATGGCGGCTCAAGCAGATGGGGAGGGGAGTTCCGATACGTACCGCACCTTGAATTTGGACACGAAGGTGAGTACCTAACCGACCGCCTGACCGACGAGGCCCTTCGGATAATCGACAAATCAAAAAACAAACCGTTCTTTCTCAATCTTTGCTACCATACCGTCCACACACCAATCGAGGGCAAACCAAATTTGGTCGAGTACTACAAGAGGAAGGTCAAGCCTGGCATGCACCATCAGAATTATGAATACGCCGCTATGGTCCACAGTCTCGATGAAAATGTCGGCCGCATCTTAGCAAGGATTAACGAACATGGCATTGCCGATAATACTGTTGTCATCTTCTTTTCCGACAACGGCGGCTTCATCAATAAATACAAAACAAAAGCCGTTACCTGTAACTATCCTCTTCGTTCGGGTAAAGGCTCGCTTTACGAAGGCGGTACACGGGAGCCGCTGATTGTCCGATGGCCCGGCGTTACCAAAGCCGGAAGTCTCTGTAGTCATCCGATTATCTCAACGGATTTTTACCCCACCATTCTCAATATGACCGGACTTAGCGGGGACCCGAAGCATAACGCTGATATAGATGGTCTTAGCCTGGTACCTCTGTTGAAAAGCCCTGCCGCCAAATTGAAACGCAAAGCCCTTTATTGGCACTACCCCCACTATTACCCTACAACCAGTCCGGTGAGTTCCATCCGCCAAGGCGACTGGAAGCTGATAGAGTATTTCGAGGACAATCACATCGAGTTGTATAATCTCAAGAAAGACATTGGTGAGACAAATAATCTTGCTGAAAAAATGCCCAGCAAAGCTGAAGAACTTCGCAAACTTCTTCACTCCTGGCGCAAGGATGTGGATGCTCAGATGCCCGTAACGAATCCCAAATACCGCTAAGAAAGTTAAAGTAGTTAGTACTTACAGGATTGGCAATAGTACAGGAATAACAACCTTAAGGAAGAGCGTTACGCCAACCGCTTTTCAACATCCGGCTCAGACGCTGAACATCCTGTTCGTATTCAGGCTGAGCGGCAGCATTGACATTTTCCTGCGGGTCGTTCCGATGGTCGTACAATTCGCGGGCCTGAACCTTGCCTGTTTCCCTGTTTTTCCATTCGGTGTACCGGAAGCGTTTGGTGCGCATGCTGTAACCCATAACTTTACCCCGCGGATACTGGCTAAAGGCGGCCTTCTTCCAGGACAGCTCAGGATTTTTCAGAAGCGGAACCATACTAAGACCCTCCAGATGTCCGGGGGCTTGTAAGCCGCAGACTTCGGAAAGGGTCGGGTAAATATCGACATATTCCGTCAGTGCCCTGGTCCGCTGACCGGCGGTCTTCATCCCCGGAACACTGAGAATCATAGGCACATGAGTGTCAAGCTCGAAATTGGTATGTTTGCACCAGCCGGCATGCTCGCCGAGTTTCCAGCCGTGGTCACCCCAAAGGATAATAACCGTATTATCTCGGATATTGAGCCTGTCAAGCTCATCGAGCAAACGACCAATCATCGTATCGATATAAGAAATACAGGCGTAATAACCATGAATTAATCGGCGTGCCAACTCGTCGGAGCAAGGTCCTTTTTTAGGGATACCATAATAATTGCGTAGTTCGCCCCAACTGGTTGTGGCGTAGCTGGGAGCATCTTTGGGAATAAACGGATTGTCGGCAAGCTTAATATCTTCCGGCTTGTACATGTCCCAGTATTTTTTCGGCGCATTGAAGGGTAGGTGAGGTTTATACAAACCCATAGCAAGAAAAAAGGAGTTGCCTTTTAGCCGGTTCAACTGCTGGATTGCATAATCGGTATTGCAGCCGTCGGGATAGGCACTGTCCGGAACGTCGGCTGCCTCGAACGCCGGGCCCCTACCCAGCATTTTGGGAAATGCTTTATTGTACTGTTCCATCTGGTCGATGGATTCCCTGGTAAGATAGCCCCTGCCCTTCCACGCACCTTCCGGAAACGTGCCAGCCCGATACGGCTCGGCACTCCACCCCTTGAGGTCATCACTCGGATGATGATATATCTTACCGATAGAGAGCGTTTCATAGCCGTTGTTCTTAAAGTGCTCAGGTAGAGTTATTACGTTCGGCATTGCCTTGCGAACGGGTGGGTTATTGCCGAAGATTTTGCTGGTATCGGGCCTGACACCGCTCAATATACTGGCTCGTGTAGCGCCGCAAACAGCCTGTTGGCAATAAGCCCGCTCAAAGAGCATACCTTCCGCAGCCAGGCGGTCAATGTTGGGTGAAATGATTTGCTTTTGGCCGTAGCATCCTAATTGCGGGCGCAAATCGTCCACAGCAATAAACAGGACATTCATTTTGCGGCGATTGTCCGGAAGCTGCCGACCCAGAGCAATTTGGGTACCAAGGAAGGGTAGCGCGACGCCTCCAGCCAACATAAATAAAAAATCTCGGCGATTTATAGAACTATGCATTGGAATCCTCTTTCCATTTTCCCGGCAAACAATATTGGGTGGAATATTTACATAAAAAAAGTATATCACACCGGGCGTAATTATCAAGAGCCCGCCGTCTAATAAAAAGAATTCATCTATTCATTTCAATGTGCCCGCTACAAACCATTCTCCCAACGATTCGCCTGGAAGTGAGCGAACGGACAGGGACAACGAGCAAAATATTAGTGTTTCGAAGACAAACTTGTTAACATAAATCTCGTGTAATATGTAATTTTACATCTCATCGCTCATTAAAGGAAAATCAGAATGTATATTCAAAAAAACAAGAATCATTGTGTTCATTGCTCTCTGTCTTATCTTGCTCGGACTCCGGCCTATTTCCGCAGCTCAAAACGGCCTTGTAAGAATATCTGTTGACGCAACTGCACCGGGCAAACCGTTGCGACATGTCTGGCAATACTATGGATATGATGAATGCAACTACACAACGTCGTCCGGTGCACGTAAGCTGATGAAAACGCTTGCAAATATCAACGCCGAACCGGTTTATCTGCGTCAGCATTTTCTATTGGCAAGCGGCGAGGGAAAGCCGTTACTAAAATGGGGATCCACAAATATTTACACTGAGGACGCGGCCGGGAATCCTGTGTACTATTGGCCAATCATGGATGAGATTATGGATGCAATTGTCGCATCCGGCAGCCGGCCGTTAATCGAAATCGGTTTTATGCCTCAAGACCTTTCCGTTAAGCCAACTCCTTACAAAAGCAGCGACCCATTCGGGATGAAAGGATACGGAGTTTACTATCCTCCAAAGGATTACCAGAAGTGGGCGGAACTGATACGACTTTGGGCTCGTCATAGTGCCCAAAGATATCAGAATATCGAAAAAACGTGGTTGTGGGAGCTGTGGAATGAGCCAAATATAAGATACTGGCAGGGAACGTTCGAGGAATATTGCAAGCTTTTCGACTATACAGAGCAAGCGCTCCACGAAATACTGCCGAAGGCATCTCTTGGAGGACCGCACACAGCCGGTGCACCACCCTTTCTTCGACAGTTTCTGGAACATTGCCTTAGAGGCAAAAACTCTGTCACCGGGCGGCCTGGCACGCGTCTGGATTACGTCGGATTCCATTCCAAGGGAAGAACTAAATATATCAACGGACATCCTCAAATGGATTTGGGCCAGAACCTTCGGACCAATCGACAGGGATTTGCTATCATCGCCGGATTTCCGGAATATAAAAACACCCCAATCATCATCGGCGAATGTGACCCGGAGGGAGCGGCAGCGCTCTCTTCACGAGTCCACCCGGCCAACGGCTACCGTAACGGCAGCACCTACGCAGCTTACGAAGTTGCTTTAATGAAACATACTCTGGACCTGGCGGCCCGCGAAGGGGTGAATTTACAGGGTGTGCTTACCTGGGCTTTTATGTTTGACGGGAAGGACTACTTTGAAGGATTTCGTACGCTATCGACTAATGGAATCCATAAACCGGTGCTAAACGCGTTCAAGATGTTAGGGATGCTTCAAGGCAGGTGTATTCCCTTAACAAGCAGCGGCGCTCTCGGGCTGGAGCGTATTCTCGAAAAAGGCTTTCGGGATGAGCCGGATATCGACGGCCTGGCCGTTGCCACAGAGGAATCAGTACAGACGCTTATGTGGAACTACCATGATGATATGGTCAAGGCTGCGCCTGCCTCCGTGGAGCTGACTATCAAAGCCCCTCAGAACAATCCAACTCGGGCACGTATAGCTCACTATCGAATCGATGGTAATCACAGCAATGCTTACACACGATGGCTCGAACTCAACAGCCCACAAACACCTGCGCCGGATACGTTAGCCCGGTTACATGCCGCGGGCGAGCTGGAACTCCTCGAACCGGTTCGATTTTGTGATGTTCACAATGGAGAAATGAAGCTGAATTTCAACCTGCCCAGATATGGAGTTTCGTTAATCGAGATTCGCTGGGGGCCGTAACAACCCCCCTTTTCATTGGATTGTATTAAACAATAAGAGTACACAACCAGTATTCAGCGGTTTTTTATCAACCACCCTATCGCCAGATTGAACCAAGTTTGTACACAATCAGAGATTCAACCTGAGTATTTCCGCCTTTTGTAAATATTTCAAGCGACTTTGAATTATCGGCAAGGATTACACCCATCGGCATATAAACTCTGCCA
>CAZIAN010000048.1:0-15034 GCA_964537355.1 uncultured Pirellulales bacterium
TCGGCTTCTTTCTTATCACTATTACATCTCCAGATTTTGGCTAAAGTTCACTATACAGTAATTATCATCATAAAAAATAGCTGCTAATATTTAATTATCAGCAGCTATTCTGTTTGATTGTAGCAGCGTGTTATTTCTAACTGGCTTTATACTTTGCCCAATAATCAGGCATCAGCTCTTTTACCTTGGCTTCGAGTTCCTGGTCGCTGATGGCGGTCAGGCGGCCGTGCTCGTCATACTGGTCGATGACCCAGCGGGCTATTTTGTGTATTTTAATCTTGTTTATTCTGTCTTCACCCTTAAGGCCGAAGAACTCGTTTACCCAGTGTACGACACCGTCGGTTCCGCTTTTGTCGGTTATAGCCACGCGAGGCGGCCGAGCGAGCAGTTTTTCGGTGTCGAAAATGTTATATATCTGCTCATCGCGACGAAGCCCGTCGGCGTGGATACCGGCCCGGGTAGTATTGAACGACCTGCCCACGAACGGATAGTTGTCCGGTATCGGCAGGCCAATGGACCGCATATAGTCTGCTAATTCCGTGATTACCATCGTGTCAATTCCGCAAAGATCTCCTTTCAATGCGATGTACTCGAAAATCGCGCTTTCGAGTGGCGGATTCCCTGTACGTTCTCCGAAGCCAAATAATGTCGTGTTTACCACATCACAACCGTATAGCCATGCTGTTCCGCCGTTGGTATGTACTTTGTGGAAGTCGTTGTGTCCGTGCCATTCGAGGCGGTCGCTCGGTACACCACATTCCTGGTTTAGCTTATAGATTAGTTTTGGAATACTTCTGGGAAGTTCAGCACCCGGATAACTAATTCCAAAGCCCATTGTATCACAAAGACGAATTTTGGCAGTGAGTTCTTCGGGTACCTGGCTGCTCATTTCCATTAACCGCTCTACGAACGGAAGGACAAAGCCATCAATATCAGCACGTGTCAAATCTTCGAGGTGGCAGCGGGGACGCACGCCGGCCTCAAAAGCCGCCTCCACAACCTCACAATAACTATCCATGCATTCGGCACGGCTGCGGAATTTCAGCTTCTGGAAGATGTGGTAGTCTGAGCAGCTTGTGAGCATGCCGGTTTCTTTTAGTCCGGCTTCTTTGACGAGACGAAAATCCCCTTTAATAGCCCGAATCCAGCCGGTACATTCAGGATATTTATGACCGAGGCTACGGCATTTATCGAGCGTTTCGCGGTCGTTCTTCGTGTAGAGGAAAAACTCGGTCTGCCTTATTACTCCATTCGGGCCGCTAAGGCGGCTCAAAAGGTCGTATATATGCACCATCTGGTCAATAGTATAAGGCGGACGTGCCTGCTGGCCATCGCGGAAAGTCGTATCGCTAATCAGGATGTTCCTGTCTTTAACAGCTCCGAAGTCAAATTCCACTGCTTTGCCGTCTATATGTTCAACCACCGGTCCTTCAAAGCGAATCAGCGGGGGTAAGCTATACGGATACGTATCCTCCAGAAGGTTTGGTTTTTTTGCATCCACGAGTGGATGTCGTTTTTTTGCCCTGTTCATTGTAGGCCCTTTCGTTTTTGATATTAAAGACTACGGCTTATTACTCTATGTCAACGCCTTGTTCTTTGCAGACTTGAGTAATGAAATCGACCGCTTTTCCAACGGTTTCTACCGATAAGGCCGCGTCCTCGTCCATTTCGATGCCAAATTCCTCTTCAAACATAGCCACCAATTCGATGGACTGTACACTTTCGGCTCCGAGGTCAGCGGTAAAACTATCGTCGAGTTTAATTTGGTCCGAGTCAAGTTTTAAGACCTGTGCGGTTACTTCTTTAACACGTTCTTCTACTGTTGCCATTGATTCAGTTCCTATTCTTTTTATCGAGTTAACATTGCTTTTCTGCCTTTTTTGACGGCTTGTTTTCTAATGGGCGCCGTCATTTCAAATACGACATCCCACATATCCTGCTCGGTCTGGGTCCATTGGAATTTTCGCCTGCTCATTGCCATCTTGGCCGTTTCGTACAATTTTCCTTTACCGAATCCTTTTGTTACGATGCCCTCGATGAACCATGCGAACGCCGGTATATATTTCGGCAGCGGCTTACCTGTACCCATAATCAAGGCCATCGGTCCGACATAAGAGCCGGTATTAAAAAGTGTCCCGATTGACGTCTTAGCGTGGTCTCCGATAAGAGAGCCGACTTTAACCGAGCCTGTATCTATTGCATGTCGTCCATCTAACATTACCGAGACGTTAGAGTAGTCGTTTTTAAGGTCGCTATTGGTCGTAAATGCCCCAAGATTGACCCACTCTCCGACATAGGCATGCCCTAAAAAGCCGTCGTGGTATTTATTAGAGTGTCCGTGGATAATCGATTCTTCCACTTCGCCTCCTACTCTGCAGAGAGGTCCGATTGAATTACCCTCGCGGCATTTTGCTCCGAGCAGGATTGCTTGTTTACCGACATAGCAGGGCCCTTCGATACGGGTAAAAGGATGTATTTCCGCATCATTGTCGATATATACCGGTCCATGCTCGGCATCGATCACCACCATCGGATGTACCATCACGCCCGGGGCGACATAGACATCTTTTTTACTGCCCCTAATGGCGCTCGGCTGTTCCACTGTACCTTCGATACCGTGCTTTCCGGCTGCTGCAAAGTCAGCCGTTATCTGCTCGGCATTGTTCAAAATCAGGTCCCAAATGTATTTCCAGGTCGAAAGTGCGGATTTAACATTGGATAGATTGGCTTTGGCGTCTGCTATGAACGCCTCGATGTTTTCTGTTAATAATTTTCCAGCGTCATTTTTGGCAATACGGGCATACTGTAGGTTACCCTGTTCATCCAGGCCGACCTCACTGGGCCCGCTGACAGCTACATTGAAGCTTTCCGCTTTGATACACGGATTCAGGATAAGCAGGTCATCGCCTTGAAGAACGGCTAAATCGTTGACCGGGTATTTGGTCTTCGTGCGGTATGAATCCGCCATATAATCAGGCACAAAACAGGCCACATCTTTGGCACCGATTTTGGTGATGAGTTTTTCACCAAGCGAGTTGAAACCGCATCGAAGCTCCCAGATCGGGCGCCCCAGCGCCAAAGGGTAAAAGTTGCATCGCGTCTCGTTAGCATTATCAATTAAAATCAACTTCATAAATATTAATCCTTAATCTTACTCTGTAAACATCTGCCTTTGGTTTCCCGCAAGGCGGGGTCTCTTCCTTACTTACCAGGAATCCAGTCCATCAAATCACTCATACCGGAACGGAGAAAATCATACTAAAAGGTGCCAATCCTGTCAAGCCCGTTTCCCCACTTTCTATCTAAAGGAATTGAATTCAAGCGGGATTACGGCAAGTTTGCCGAACAAAGTGCCCCCCTTGAAGGTATAAAAGGGGGCATGCTGTTAACCGTATCCGCTTTGTATGGGTGGAAAATAGCCCGATACGAGCTTAAATCCCTGCCCGTGGGGGATGGAACGGCCGCGGCAAATAATCGTTGTACTTTGCGACCACAAGTGGTAAAATATTATGCTTTGTAGAAAATCAGTAGGGGTTTAAAGATATGAAACGGCAGTGTATAACAATAATAATTCTAACGGTTTTTTTAATTTTAGTCCCATCATCGGTATTTGCATGTTCAACACCGGTTTTTAGATATGCGCTGGAAAGATGGGCGGCTGATTATTATGAAGCGGTATTCATCCATCGTGGTCCGTTGACTCAGGATGAAAAGCAGCTCCTGGATAAGCTGCGGCAGGAAGGCTCTGAGACCGAGGCCTATTTGAATTTACGTGTTACGGAAATGGATATTACCTCATCCACCGATGAGAAAGTTAAAACTCTTTTGATGAGCGAAAAACTCCCCGAGACACTGCCGGTTCTTGTTCTCTGGTACCCCTGGCAAAAAGGCCGGACGCCCCCCATCTGGCAGGGTCCGTTAACGCCTGAGACGGTGACGGCATTTCTTCAATCCCCGGTGCGTCAAAAGGCGGCTGAGTATTTAACTGAAGGCCAGACTGCTATATGGATTTTCCTTGAATCGGGCAATGCCGCTAAGGACAAAGCTGCTCTTGGACTGCTCGAAAAGGAACTGGAGACGGCGACACAGGAGCTGAAAGAAGAAGCTGAATCTATGCCTGAAGAGCTGGCTGGCCCTGAATTAACATACGAATTTTCGATTTTGCCTGTTTCACGTTCCGATCCCAATGAAAGCGTGCTTCTGAGCTTGTTGCAAAGCAGCGAGTCAGACCTTGATGAGTATTCGGGTGAGCCTGTTATCTTTCCTGTATTTGGTCGGGGTCGGGCACTTTATGCGCTTATTGGAGAAGGTATTAATACGGATAACATTCGCGAAGCCATAGCTTTTATAGTCGGCCCATGTGGTTGCGAAATCAAAATGATGAATCCGGGTGTGGATTTACTTTTAGCTGCGAACTGGGATGCGGCAGCGATGCAGTTCTATGAGGAGTTCTATGAGACATACGACGAGGTGCCTGCACTGACGGGTGTGATGCCGGAAGCGCCCACTGCGAAACTTGAAACAGAAAACAAAGCTGTTGAAAATATACTCAGCTCCGATGTTATTGAATCCGACAGTACACAACCCCTTGCTGCTGACGAACAGCCCCCAACTGTCGAAGTCAAAAAGCAAAAGCTTCTTGGATTGGGTCTTATGGGAACAACAGGAGTGATGCTGGCGATTATTGTTCTGATTGTTGTTGTGGGAACTGTGGTGCTCAGCCCTCGCCGAAAGGGCCAGCTATGACAATCTGGAGGTTAGTGTTCAGTGAAATCCTGCATCGCAGGATGAATTTTGCTTTGTGTGTGCTGTCGGTAATGGTGGCAAGCGCTTCCTTCATTGGATCTGTTACACTTCTTAATATCCATGACATCCGTACAAACCAGATACTTCAGGACAAACAGGAGAAGCTGTCCAAAAGAATGGTTGAACTGACTGACGTCACCCGCAAGGCTATGCTTAAACTTGGTTTTAACGTTGTCATTCTGCCCAAAGATCAGAATCTGGCTGACTGGTACTCGGACGATTATGCATCAAAGTATATGCCTGAAGATTACGTGCATCGTCTGGCGGATTCCGGCATTATTACTGTTCGTCACTTCCTTCCGAGCCTTCAGCAGAAAATAGAATGGCCCGAACGAAAGCGCAAGATTATCCTTGTCGGTACACGCGGCGAGGTTCCCAATCTACATAAGAGTCTGGTCAAACCAATGGTTCAGCAGGTGCCACCGGGAACTATCAGTCTTGGATATGAGCTTCACCGAAGCATGGATATCAAGGTTGGCGATAAAGTTAATTTAATGGAGCGACAGTTCACCGTGAATTCCTGCTACGAAGAGCGGGGGAACAAAGACGATATCACAGCCTGGATATATCTTGCACAGGCTCAGGAAATGCTGGATAAAAAAGGGCTTATTAACGCTATTTTAGCCCTGGAGTGCATGTGTGCCGGATCAGATGCTTTGCCTCAAATACGCAAAGAAATTGCAGCCATTCTGCCGGGCACACAGGTAATCGAACGAGGCTCACGGGCTCTGGCACGGGCTGAGGCTCGTAATAAAGTCGAAAATGAGGCAAAAGTCGCCATAGAAAAGGAAAAACTTGGCCGGCAAAACCTCAGGGCTGTTCGAGAACGACTGGCATCCATACTTACACCTGTGATTGTGATGGCTTGCGCCGTGTGGATTGTACTATTAGGATTTACGAACGTCAGGGCACGGCGGGAGGAAATCGGCGTTCTCCGTACACTTGGAGTATCTGCTAAAGGTATCCTGGTCATGTTTTTATCAAGGCATATCATGATTGGGGTATTGGGCGGGGCGCTTGGCTTTTGCGCCGGCGTGCTGGCGGCCGTTTACTTCGGCGCAGCTCTCGAAGACACACGAATAGGGATAACCGATATGGACCTTTCTTTGGCTGGTTTACTGGTACTTTCTGTGGGAGGAGCAGCCGTTCTGGCAGTCATTGCTGGATGGATTCCAACTCTGACGGCGATTCGGCAGGACCCGGCGGAAGTATTAAGAGAAGAGTAAAGTGAGAGACGGCTGAATTCCCGTAAAATGGAGTTCTTTTACGAGATACAAAATAATGCTTGAGTTCAAAAATATAAGTATGTGGTTTGATGGACCCAAAGGGAAAGTAACTGCTCTCGATGAGGTCAGCTTCTCCGTATCGCCGGGTGAATTCCTGGCCGTACGCGGCCCGAGTGGTTGTGGAAAAACCACGTTGTTGTTAGCCGCCGGTGGTTTGCTAAGGCCCAGCGCCGGGCAGGTCAGTCTGGATGGTCAGGATCCGTATGCGCTCAGCTCTGAGATGCGAAGCCGGATGCGGGCAAGCATGATAGGATTTGTATTTCAGCAGTTTCACTTGATTCCGTACCTGACAGTACGACAAAACATTATGGCCCCTTCGCTGGCTCTTCCGGCTAAGGGAGCAGTCCAAAGAACGCAGGAGCTTGTGAGTAATTTCGGGCTTGATGATCGCGCCGGCCATGTACCAGCGCAGCTTAGTACCGGCCAGAGGCAGCGAACAGCCCTGGCTCGTGCCCTCCTGAATAAACCGAAAATTATATTGGCTGACGAACCTACGGGAAATCTGGACGAGGACAACGCTGATATTGTATTTGATTACCTCGGTAAATATGTCTCTGATGGTGGATGCGTGCTGCTTGTTACTCACGATGTCAGAGCGGCTTCGCACGCAACTAAAACACTCCAAATGAGCCAGGGACGTATAATTTAATAGAGCCAATGTCCTGGCAGAAAAGTCGAATAAATGCCTCCCTTGATATCTGCAATCGAATATTACCGGCTTTCACATGACTGATCAGGTTCGGCATGCCCCGGCCCATTACATTTACATGAAAGATGTTTTTCACGTCGCATAAAACGGGCAACGAAGTCGCTTTTTGGCTTATCCACCAGTTCATCCAGACGACCGACCTGTTGCAGGATACCAGCTTTCAAAATAGCCGCCCGGTCTGCGACAGTAAATGCTTCTTCCAGATTATGGCTTACATGGATGGTAGTGAGGCCGAGCCTGCGTTGAATACTCAGCAATTGAGCGCAGACTTCCTGTCTTGTAACCTCATCCAGGGCGCACACCGGCTCATCCAGAAGTAATATTTTCGGCTGCAAAACCAGTACCCGAGCCAAAGAGACTCGTTGTTTTTCACCACCACTGAGACCGTGAATTCTGCGTGACAGTAACCGCTGGATTTCCAGCAGTTCTGATGTCTCTGTTATTTTAGATTGCATTTCTTTGCGTTGACAGCCTCGGACGCGTAAACCGAAAGCTATATTTTGTTCTACGGAAAGATGCGGAAAAAGGGCGTAATCCTGAGGTACATAGCCGATACCCCGAGCGCGGGGTTCGATATTGGTTAAATCACTTCCATCGATGTATATGCGTCCCGAATTAATCTTTTTAAGACCGCAAAGGCACTCCAGAAAGATTGTCTTGCCCGAGCCAGGCGGGCCTAACAGGATAAAGTATTCTCCCTTCGCGATGCTGATACTTAACCGCTGTAACTCAAACGTGCCGATATGAAAAGAGATTTCTTCTGTGCGAATCATAATTTTGCTAGTGTCGAGCCGCCAACAAGTCGAATAGCGGTTACCGCAATCAAAGCTATGAATATAAGCAGTAATGCTACTGCCAGCGCTACTTCAAGATTTCCGATGGATTGTTCGAGAAAAATGGTTGTACTTAAAACTTCGGTTCGATTTCGAAAAGAACCTACGAAAATCATCAACGGCCCAAAAAGCCCGAACGAGCGGGTCCAGGTTAGAATGCCGCCGGCGATAATGCCGTTTCTTGCTAATGGCAGACAAACACGGTGGAAACTACCGAACTGTGTGCAGCCTAAGGTAAGAGCTACATTTTCATAACGCCGGTCAACATCGTCAAAGGCGGTTCGGGCTGAGCGGATAGCAAAACTTGCTGAAGCCACAAACTGGCACAGGACAATACCTTTAGGCTGAAAAACAAACTCAATACGCAAATCTTCCTGTATCCATCGCCCGAGGCTCGTCTGTGAAAAAAACACCAGCAGAGTCAAACCGACCACAAGGGGGGGAAAGACAATAGGCAAATCCACGATGGTGTCAACTATTACCTGACCGGGAAATCGAAAGTGGCTTAATGAGTATCCCATAGGAACCGCGAAAAGCAGCGCTATCAAAGTCGTAACACAACTTGTCCAGACGCTCATCCAAAGAGCGTGGCGGATGAATTTGGAGGTCAGGACTGTTGCGACTGCTTTTTTGTCCACATAAAATATATCTGTAATTATCAGAGTCAGGACAAAGATAACAAAGACGGACACAAAGAAAAATGCCGCCGCAGAAAAAATGCGGTCGCGCCAGGCTCTTACGGGAGTGTCCAAAACTGTTTTCATTGCCAGCCCAAAGACGCAAAAACACCCCATTTGTTAAATTCATGATACAGCATATATCCCATGCAGATTATTACAATCAGTGTCACAACGACACCAAGCACTTTAGTCCAGGCGGGTTTGAGGTTTGCCTCAGCACTGATGCTCCGCTTGAGGATAAAATATACAACGAGCGTAACAGCGCCTGCCGCCAAAAAGGCAAAGGCCTGTTTGGAATACCAGCCCTGAGACGGCACCCCTTTTTCTTTGGCCCATTTCCATGTATGTTCCAAAGGATAATAGCGAGGCAGTTTTATGCCAAACCACATAGCGCATGCATAGAAAAAGGCGGTCATAGCAATAAAAACAGAGAAGATGATATAAGAAAGGTCTGATTTTTTCATTACCATGCCCCCTTCATAGCTGTCAGGCAGCAACTGACTATAACCTTGTACCAAAGGATTACATTCAATATCAAACAAAGCGGCACATAAAGGAAAAGTTTATCTTTTTCCTCGGACGGCTGGAAATTCTTACGTAGAAAGTAGTACACAAAAATCATCGCAAATCCCACAGCGCCCCAGTGCTCCTTGACCTCGAAAAGGCCGGTGGCCCAGGGCAGTTGCGGTTCAAAATAAAGATGGCGAATGTGGGCTCCAAAGGCGGGATAAATCAAGGCGCCGATTACATAAACAGTTGTGTAAGCCCATAAAGAGACTTTGACATAACGCTGCTCAAGTTTTTGCCGGCCAAATTTGCCGCGGACATAGCCGACCACGATGAATAAGTTGTGTGTCATACTGCCGACGAGTACGAATGTTGCGAACAAATGGATCAAAAGCAGAATTTCGTAATAATTTTCCAGAAACACCATTATGTCATTCCTTCTTTAAGTAAGAGGCGTATTCTATTGGGCATATTCGTTTCTGTAAAGGTGCTTCCGTAAAATATCTGGTTGTCCGTTTGGGTTGGAACCTTTAGTTCCATTATTTTACATAGCCGTACTCGGCAAAAATCTCAGGACCTTTAGTTCGAGCGAAGTTAATGAACTGCCTGAGCGCTTCAGGTTCTTTCGTATAGCTCAGGCCAATGATATGCACGCGGATTTCTTCATCGTATTCATAAGGTGTCTTAACGATATCCAGACTATCGCGGAATGTATGGGCAACACCATTCCACATAATGACCGCATCAACTGTCTGGGTTTTTAAGAAATTCCCCAAAGTGCTGTGTCCTTTGGTTAAGCGATTTTCGACATTTTTCAATACCGCCTCTTTTATGCCTTTCTTTTCTAAAAGCGCAAAGACCATTTCTCCGCATGTGGAATACTGCGGATCGGTCAAAGCAACTTTAAGCCCTGGTTTTGTCAGGTCTTCAATACTGGTCAGGCCTTTTGGGTTTCCTTTTTGCACCGCCAGGACTGGAGCCACAAACCCTACGTTTACGTTATCAAATAATGAGTTGGCGTCACGTACATAACCGAGGAAAGGGTCATGTGTAACAAGGATATCCCCTTTTTGACCGGCCTTAACAAGAGGCAAAAAATCTTCACTTCCTGCAATTGTTGTAGGAATCTGAATGCCTGTTTGAGTGGTGAATTCCGAACAAAGTTGTTCCATCGGTTTGGGAAATGAGCTGCCGCATAAAAGCACAAGCTCCTTTGGCTTGTTCTGTGTCTCTTTTTTGCTGCAACCGACCACCGCCAGTGCGCAGAATATGCCTGCTAACAATATAAATAAGACTGTATTGGGTGAACAAACATATTTTCTTCGCATTTGTCTAATCTCCTTTTTTTAAGATTACTTATTTTCGCTTGATATCATCAATTGTATATTACTACCCTTTACTTGATTATCTGAAATCTAAAGGCCTTCATATATCATCACGCCAAAAAATCTGCTTTTGTATTATAGAATATGCATAATGAGTTAGACATACGTCTTATTATTCAGCGATAGCTGTCCTTTGGGCTTTTATTAACTCTGCCGACATGGCCGTCAAGGAAATTAACATTAACACCACCTTCTGTTTGTCCCGGTTTGCGGCCATGCGGGAAGATACCTTTCTTACGGAAGAAGTCGCATACGACCCAAATCTCTGCGGGTCTCGCATTACTGCACTGGCGATATCTCTCATCCTGAACTCCGGTCTTGCTTGCCTGGCCAAGCCAGTTACGATGAGCTTCCATGCCATGCAAAGTCAATTGTCTAGGTAGGAAAAAGGTGGGATCACGCCAGGTACTTCCATCCAACTCCTGTTTGTTGGCGCGGAAACTCCAGTAAATGTATGTAATATTACCGAGTTGACGATTATAAGTTGTGTCAATCACAGAATCCATGCCCCCGGCAGGTACGCCACCGTTTGGATCGTTCGCGATCCGCTCCAATAATTTGGCTTGTGGACAATAGAAAGCTTCGAACAGGCTGCCGTCTTTATAGGCATTGAGCTTCTGCAGCAAACTGCGATGAGGATTATGTTCAGTTGCCTCCATCGGATAACGGTTATTTATGTCATCGTTAGCATACATTATCAGGGCAATATTAACCTGGCGAAGGTTGCTCAGGCAAGTTGTCTCATGGGCTCGAAATCGGACCTTGTGCATGGCGGGTATGAGTATCCCCATTAATACAGCGATAACAGCGATGACCACTAATAGCTCGATTAGGGTAAACCCTGCTCCTGGTCGATTTCGATTGCGCATTCGATTCATTTTCTTACCCCTACCCTCTTTATGTTTGCCTCAGGTTTATGGAATTCAATCCAAATCCCATAGTTGACATCTTCACTGCCAGGCGGTTTCGGCCTGTCAATCTTGTAGTCTTTGATTCTCAGCTCATTCATGATATTATCAAATTCTTTAGCTTTTTCATCTACGTTATATTTCATTTTTTCACCCTGTTTTGCACGTATCTTTTTTGCCGTTTCAACAGGCAGGTCTCTTGAGAAGCCCCGTCCAATATAAGCCACCGCGCCAGGTTTGAGCACGCGATATATCTCGCTGAATGCCAGCACCTTATCCTCCCAGAAGTGATATGAACCTCTGGAAACGATGATATCTGCATAATTATCCCTAAAGGGAAGAGAATGTGCATCGGCTAAGATGGCGCTAACCTGATTTCCTACATCGTTTTCCTCTGCTTGCCTGAAGAAATTTGGAAAGAAATTCGGATTGATGTCGGCGTTAATCCAGTGCATTCGTGTGCGCTTACACAGTTCGACAATAAGTGTGCCGGGACCGCTCCCTAAGTCAATGCCGATACCGTCTTTATCGCTCAAATCGAAATCTGAAACAATCTGCCCGGCCAAAGGAGCATATACAGGCGCTAGTCCCTTACGACTGGTTCTTATCATACCAACTGCATTTTTTTCGCCCGATGGTGGTTCGCCGTTGAAGCATCCCGTTCCACAAAAGAACAGTATCAGGGCAAGCATGTAAAATCGCAGTAATTTCTCCATAATCAATCTAATCTCCGTTCCATACTCTTTTATTAGCTATATAATACGGATCATTTCTAATAACCATGTTACTATTATACAACTATATAGGTTCCGATATTTCCGTAGTAAAGTTTGCCTAAAAGTTTAACTATCCTTTGAAGTCAATTGCATAAACAATACCATCTTGGCTCTTGAGGAAACCGGTGCCATCAACTTTGATGAAGGCGTTGCAGGATTTCATCCCACCCAGTTCCCACACTTTACAGCCGGTGTGCCTATTCACAGCTACCAGACATCCTTGACTGCTTGAATCGACAAAATAGGCAAGCTCCTTTGTGTAAGTCACGGGATTACACCCTGTGGCCGGACAGCTCCAAAGCAGCCGTCCCGTTGTTCCTTCCAGTGCCTGAATATTCTGATTGCGGAGATAGAGCATGTTGTCGATAGCATACAAATGAGTCGCATGAGATACGGTTTTGGACCAGCGTATTCTGCGCCCTGTTGGTTCCATGCATATCAACCGGCTGGTACCAAAGCCGTGACTAAAGGATGCATAAATCTCACCATCTGTGGCGGCTAGCAACGGTCGGCTCCGACTGGATATAACACCACCACAATCCAATCTCCAGAACTCGTTACCTGTTGCGGCATTCAAACAAAAAAATCCAAAGGAATTCGTGACATAAAGGTCATTATTTACTACTGCCGCCGCAGATAACAAGCCTCCATCAGAAATCGTATGTATCCAGAGTGACTTCCCGGTAGCGCAGATAATCATGTGAACAGTCTTATTGGTGGTCCAGCAAATTCGGCCACCGGGAAGCAGGATCGGACGACACGGACTCTGTTGTTGCTCTGCGTATTGCTGTGGATATTTCCAAAGGGATTCGCCACTGGCTGCATCAAGTGCGACCAGGCTAAATTTTCCTGCTTCGCTCGGCGACAGACAATAAACACGCGAATCATCTGCAAGAAGGTAGCCGCAGCTATGAATTCCTGATAGCCATTTTAGTTTGCCTGTCTTGATGTCAAGTGCCGTTACGAATCTCTGCTGGTTATGCTCCTGAAGTAGATACATGTTTTTTCCGCATGCTATAACTCCATCGGCCATCGAACCGGGAACTGAAGGGGTGCTTCTGTATCGCCAGGCTTCCAAAATAGATGGTGCACCAGGAGTGGACAATGTTCTACTGAGAGGCTCTTTGGAAAGATTTTTTGTAACTACAGGTCCCTCTTGTTTGCCGGATGAAATCCATACTCGCCGGATTACGAAGGCCAACAACAAACATGCTGCCGCTGATCCTGTTATAGCAATTATTCGCCGTAACAACGAGCGGATAGCTATGGACCGGATTTCTGCCTTGACCGCCAACTGAATCTTGCGTACGAAAGCAAAGTTCGGTCGGTCCGGTTGAGCGGCTTCTTGGATTTTAGTCACCAACAAACTATACTCAGCTTCTGTAGCATTACAAACGGGACAGGTTGCAAGATGTGCCTTAATCGCTGCCCGTTCTTTTCTGGGCAGTTCTCCGATCGCAAATAAATCGATTTTTTGATTGATTTCTGCACAATTCATATGTTTTTGACTTCCATTACTAATTAATACGTTTGAAGGGACATTTTGGGGACAATTATATAAAAAAGAAACGTCGGATGCACCACTCGCTGGATTCAAAGCGTAGCTAATAATTTGTCTCGGGAACTTTCCGAATCGCAGACCTTTGCGCGAAGCCGCTTCAAAGCGCGTTGGGCCCGTTTTTTAGCTGCTTCTTCGGAAATACCAAGCGCTGCTGCGACATCACTGAATCCTAAACCATGCACGATTCGTAGCACCAGCACGTCTCGTTCATGATTCGCCAGGACGTCTAATAATTTCGGGATTTCAGATAATTCAGTTCGTGGTTTGCTCAACTCAATGGTAGTGCCAACATTCTCAAGTGCCTCTTTCTCTCGGGCTCGCTTACGCAGCATATCTACACACACATTTCGAACAATAGCGTAAAACCAGCAAGAAAAGGGGCTACCGGGAATGTACCGGTCCCGCTTGCGAATCACCCTGAGAAAGGACTCTTGGACGGCATCTTCCGCGAGGGTATCATCCAAAAGAATTCGCTTGGCTACTGCCAGAGCAGTGCTTATATAGAAAGAAACAATTTGCTCGAAAGCATCTGAATCAAGCCGGGCCTGGAACCGGGCCATTAGTGTTTCGTGCGATGGAACATGTGCGTTTTGCATCAATGCTAAATTATACTTTCTAATAATTTCTTAAGATTTTTTCTAATTATTTAACAAAACTATACCGGGTGGAAATCTCAGAATCCCCCATTTGGACAAATTCAATAAGTCTTTTGAACGGTACGACGGTGTTTTTCACCCTCATTTATTTCTCCTGTTCAGTCGTTTTGGCCGAAACATAGAATCTGCCCATCTTCAAGAGTAACTATTACACGACCATCACGGTCAACGGCCAGGCCCCAGTTAACCGGGGCCGAAGGTATATTTTCAGACCAAAGAACACTTCCGTCCCTGAGATTTAAGGCGACAATCTCTGATTTCTTTGCAACTACCACGGCATTACTGCAAACCCCCATAGCGGCGCTGTCTTTACAGTCATAGCTCCATATTGGTTTATCGCTGATGCCAAATCTGTTCCAGTCAAGGTTAAAACGGTTACCGGGCTGCGCCATCTTTCTTTTTAATAACTCTCTGTCTAAATGGTCAAAGCATAAAATTCTCTTGTTCTTTTGGTTGCTTACCCACGCGATGTCTCGATCGCCGTTCGATGCGAGAAAAATTTTGTTGAATACTGTGGCGTCGAAAACATCATATTTCGGGTGTGCATAGAACGGCTTGCCACAGGCTGCGACCTGATCGCCGAGCAGAGAAAGCTCATGGCCGCGAGGGCTTTGTGATGTAAAAACATTATTTTGTGCAAGCTTCCGGAGAATGGCCGGATCATTAAGACATTTTCCATCTGAAATATTATACACAGCCGGCGACATAGATGTACCACTGGCCAAGTAGAGCTTGCCGTCATGAAGTAGTTGATGGCCTTGGACGCTTGCTCCGGTATGGGCTTGCTTATCCAGATGTCCTGACGTGTTGTTCTGCCATTTTATCCGGCCTGTCGCAGCATCTAACGCATAGACATAAGTGCCGTCAAAATTAACGATACCGGCGGCAAAATAAGCAATTCCATCTTCGATTAATACCCCGCTTGCG
>CAZIAN010000048.1:15134-18183 GCA_964537355.1 uncultured Pirellulales bacterium
CTGAGATTGCCTTCGTCGTTTTGACCACTGAGAGCATATAGACCGTCATCTCGAATGACTAACTGGAAATTGTTGTAAGGATGTTCCCAGAGAACGTTTCCGTTTTCAGCCGAAACAGCAAGCAGCTTGTTAATCTGAGGCCCGGCGAAATATAAAGCCTTATCACTGCACTTTAGATAACTCGTAGTTCGCCAGTTGGTTCGGTAATCCTGTCGATGCGAATATTCCCCGAGTGATTCAAACAGCTCAGTTGCATTATCCGGTGTCTTTCGCCAGATTACTTCACCGTTTTTCGCATTCAGACAGGCCAGATACGTTCCGAATCGAAATACATATATTCGTCCGTTTTTCATGCACATTGCCCGGCTGTCCACTGGTTCGTCTTCGCGGTAGCTCCACAGGACCTTTTTCGTTTTCGGGTCAATAGCTAAAACGTTTCTACCGAATCCCCATGGATTCTCCGGTTGATTGAAACCTATTGATATCGGGTCCCATGGCCAGCCGTGCAATTCACGTTTCCATTGTTTTGTCGGGTCTCTTTGCTCCTGTTGTCCCATAAGGGCATAGAGCACGCCGTCTTCCAGAGCCATCCACTTCCAGAACGTCCCGCCTGCCTGTTCCATCGGCGGGATAATTTCATCTTTCAATCGGCCTGTTATCGTATCGATGAGCTTGCAGGACTTGTCGTCACCGACATATAAAGTCGTCGGTGTTGCAATCATTGTATTACGATGAATCATCACACCCTCAGTCAGGTCCCGCTGCCAGAGTATCGTGCCATTGTACCCATTGAATGCCACGAGTTTATTAAGGAACGGTTCTTCCCGGCTCTTGAAGGCCACATGCCCGAACGCCTTAAACATACGACCAGCCGAAGCAACCGCTACCTGAGGTAACGGTGCGTATCTCGGCTCGGCCAGAAATTGTGTAAGATAAGGCGCCAGAATTATTGTGTCCTCGGATTGCGGATTATTGTCCGGGCCGTGATAAGGATGGCTCCAGTTGTCCACTCCTTCTGGAAATCCCTTGGTCAGGATTTTATTGGGTCCTATTAAGGCCTTACTTTCTGGACGCAGGACACGAAGCACCTCCGTTTCAACTTCTTTGGGCACCTTAAACAGCACAACAACGGCATCGGCTGAGTTGTCAGCTAAATGTATCCTTGTCAATGGGCCTTTTTCCACGAAAATGCGCGTACCGTAAAAACCCGCTTTGTCAACAATACTGCAAGCCCTATCGAGGCCATTTCCATTGCGCAACTGCACGTATATCAACAACTCGCTGTTTTGTGCCAGCTCCAAAGCAAGTTTGCATCTCCTGTCGCCAAGCACTACACAGATTCCACGATTAACGCCTATTTTTTCGAGTATTGGCTTATACGATTGGGCTATACAGGTAAGGGGTGAGCAGAAAAGAATGCCGGCAATTGTCGTCAACAGGCCTGATTTTATCTTACTCATTTTTATCCCTTTCAAGAATTGCAGATAATACTATTCAGATACGGAACAGGTTTTTTGAAAGCTTATAATATTAAGTGGATAGCGTAGAGCGTACAGAAAAAAGAAACTATACGCTAAACGCTATACCGCTCTTCGCAACAAGAAGTCTTTGTGTTACGTCTTACAGGGCAACAGAATCTTTGTTATATTTTGACGAGTTTTTGTCTGACTGTGCCAGCTTGTCCCTGTTCTCATATGTTTTCAATATGGCGTCCGCTATGTCATCTATATCCTCTTTGCTTCCAAGAAGCATATTTTGACCGAACCAGACCGCCTCTTTACAAAGCTGGTCGTTGTCGGGATAGTGGTTTTCTCTGCGGTATCTATTCAGCCTTGCTTTTGAGAAACTTCTTTTGAAATTTTTAGAATTTAATGCATCTTCAATCAGGCCGTCATTGTATTGTGGACCATAACCACTTGAACAGGGGATACCTTCGGCCCTGAGTGCAGAGAGAAATCTGTCACGCGAAAGGTCATTAAAGTATTCTTTTTTGTAGCGGAAGGGATACAAATGGTATGCCGCTCTGGTTACCTCTTTGTATAGCTTGTGCGGGAGAATGCCGGGTATGTCTTTGATTTTAGAAGTAAGATATTTGGCATTCTGATTACGTCTTTCCGTATCACTTTCAAGACGCTGGATCTGCGAAAGGCCAATAGCCGCTTGGTATTCTGTCATCCTGCGATTAGTTCCAATAATAGGATAATTGCTGGTCTTTTTGACGCTTCTGAATGGCCGGCCGCAGTTGTGGTATGACCAGACTCTGTCCATAAGCTCTTCGTCGTTTCCGATCACGGCACCACCCTCGCCGATGGGAAGATGTTTCGAGTTTTGGAAGCTAAAGCAGCCCAGGTCTCCCAAAGTGCCAATCTTTTTATGGTTCCATTCCGCCATCCATGCCTGGCAGGCATCTTCTATCACCACAAGATTATGCTTTTTGGCGATGGCGTTGATTCGGCCCATATTTGCAGGCAGTCCCAGAATATGGACGGGAAGGATGGCTCGGGTTTTTTTGGTTATTCTTTCCTCTATTTTGTCCGGATTTATCTGGAAGGTCTCGGGATCGGTATCTGCAAAAACCGGTAGGGCGCATGAACCGAATACAACGTTATATGTGGCGATAAACGTATATGGAGAGACAATAACCTCATCCCCGACACCTACATCGAGCGCATGCATAGCTGTGAGCAGGGCGTTGGTACCGTTTACAGTGCAGACACAAGCTTTTGCTCCCATTAATTCAGCATACTTTTTTTCAAATTCAGTGACTGTATTGCCGCTACCTCTGTACCAGTGTCCGCTGCGCAATATTTCCAGGACATGTTTTTCTGCACCTCTGTCCCAAACCGGCCAGCCGGGAAATGGTTTAGCTCTGACCGGTTTGCCGCCGAGAATTGCGGCTTTACCTGCTGTTTTGCTTGCGTTTGCATATGCGCCGATTCGGCCTGATGTGGCTGCTAAGATAGTACCTGTTGACGCAACGGCCAAAAACTCTCGCCTGGTTAAATTTTTCTTGTTCATTTTTCTGGCTCCTCTATTTTGTAAGAAGTTT
>CAZIAN010000049.1:0-18108 GCA_964537355.1 uncultured Pirellulales bacterium
ACCTTCGGTCTTATTTTTAGACCACAAAGAATACCGGAATAAGAATGGGGGAAAAAACCGGGTCACTTTTTATCTTTTCTTCTTTGGGGCATTCAGCCAATCCTGGAGATTGTTGGCTAAAATTTCCACATCTTCCTTTTGCATAATATGGTTGATGATTGCCGGCGAGACTTTCAGCTTTACCATTGCTTTGTGGGCCCTTTGCCATAGCCGGTCTTTCTTGGCTTTGGTATCAGCTAAGTACAGTTCGGTTACAAGCTCTCCGAGTTTGCCGAGCATTATCGTATCAAGGTTGTTGTAATAACCTGATATCACGCCTTGTTGATATTGTGAGTAGTCATTTTTAGCCATATTAACTTTCTGAAAGGTTTTTAGTTATTTTTAGATGCTTTTTTACAGGAAAGTTTCAGATAAATCAAGTTATGGGTATTATTAAGACCGATTTTTGCTGGCTTTGTCAGAATAACCGGCTATAATCTGCGGAAACGTTTTGGCGGTGAGCTAAGTTTTAAGGCGGCTTTGGTACGCTTTTAGGCAAGCTGTCGCGAAAATTCTCAAATGGAAAATGAGAGTTGGTATGCGAAATAGAACGCTGTTTATTTTATTTTTTTTAATTTTGCTGTCGGGGCCGGCCTTCTCAGCCATGGACGGTGGTGCCGAACAGGTACCAAATGTAACCGCCTTTGTCGGTCAGGATTTGCACATGGAAGGGCCGGTGGTTGTAAGCCATCAGTTGAGCACGGGCGAGCATATTCTGATTTTTCGTGATGGATTCTCGATGTCGATTGGGGCCAATCAGTTTTCCAGTGAGAATGCCGTAGTATGGTTGATTCCACGTTCTGCAGTGCATATTAAAAGCTCAGTCCCGGAAAAACTCAAAGTTGGCGACAGGTCTCGTATCGGTTATAAGGCAATGGTTTATCTGCAGGGCGGTGTATCGACAGAAAAAGCCAAGGGCGCGCGGATGACCAGTCTGACTGGGACGGTAATTGAGCCAGGCCGGGTGATGGCGGTTCAAGCTGGTGTAAGCGGGGAGGTCTTTGTAACGGCGGACAAAAGAAGGATGGCCGACCCTCGCGGATTAGCACTTTACTCAGAGGCCTTTTCGGGGTTGCGGAAAGTCGGGTTTTGGCCGACGAGTGCTGAGGCACAGCCGCAGGAGATTGAGTTTACTGAAGAACCAGTGGCCGCTGGCATCGAGCCGGAAGACAAAGAGCCAAAATTCAGATATCCGCTTCACTATTCGGGCGTCGGTGAGGTTGTTCCGAAGATAGAATGGGACGGGGCTGCAAGGACTGGGACGATAATAGGCAGGATATATCTGTGGCAAAAGAAGGATGAAAAAGGCGGCCTGTTGGAGTTTATGGCTGACAATGCGGTTATGTTTCGTTCCCCCATGGAGCCTGACGGCAAAGAGAGACTCACAGGCGATGAAGGTATTTTGGGTGGCGGCGGTGTAAAGGCGATTTATTTGTCCGGCGATGTTTTGATGACCGAAGGGCCGCGGACGATTCGGGCCGAGGAAATATACTACGACTTCGATGCAAAAAAAGCTCTTGCCGTAAAAGCGGTGATGAGGAATTTTGATGAGTCCAAAGGGATTCCGATTTATATCAAGGCGTTGAAGTTAAGGCAGTTGGCTGAGAATAAATTTGGGGCTGAAAATATAACTTTGACGACGAGTGAGTTTTATGTTCCTCAGCTTTCGTTTAACGCTTCGAAAGTGATTATCACCGATACGACAAGTCTTGAGGCACAGCAGGGTGAAGTCACCAAGAGCAGTTTCGATGCCCAGATGCGTGATGTGCGTTTGAAGTTATACGATAAAACAATTTTCTATTGGCCTTTGATGCGCAGTAATCTGCAAAGGCCTGATACTCCGCTTAAAACTGCGAGCATTGGCAGGGACAATACATGGGGGACAAAGGTTGAGACGCAGTGGTATCTGGCCCGGCTTTTAGGGCTGGAAGAGCCGGAGGGTACGGAAAGCACCCTTTCGCTGGATTATTACAGCAAGCGTGGTTTTGGAAGCGGAATCCAGGTCGATTATGCAAAAGAGGACTATTTCGGAAGGATTTTAGGTTATATCATTCACGACAAAGGCCAGGATCGGCTTGGCAGAAACGCCAGCCGAAAACATCTTGAGCCGGAAAGAGATCTGCGAGGACGGTTCACCTGGCAGCACAGGCAGTTTCTCCCCTTTGACTGGCAGCTTACCACCGAGATTAGTTATATATCTGATGAGCATTTTCTTGAGAGTTTTCATCGCGGTGAGTATAATGTAGGTAAGGAGCAGGAGACTCTCATTCACATGAAGCGTATCGAGGACAACTGGGGTCTTTCCCTTTTGAGCAAGGTGCGAATCAACGATTTTGTTGATGAGCTTGAAGAATTACCAAGTGCCGAGTTTCACTGGACGGGTCAGTCGTTTCTCGACGATAATCTGACATTCTACAGCGACACTCAGGTAGGCCGATTTCGTGAGCGTTACTCAGATAGCGCACCACCGGCCGGTCCGCAGCAGTTTTTTTCCTTCGTAACAACGAGAAATGAGATGGATATGCCTCTGATGTTTGGCACGTCGAAGGTTGTACCTTTTGTGGCAGGGACGGCGGCGTATGAAGACGGACTGGGTTTTTACAGTGAGCTTGACGGCGGAACTGCGTCAAGGGAAGATGAAGTTTGGTTTGGAGAAACCGGTGTCCGTGTGTCGTCGCAGCCATACTGGAAGGTTTTTCCCGGTGTCGAATCGAAAATATGGGATTTAAATCAGCTAAGGCATCTTATCAGGCCGTATTTGACGGCCGTGGCTTATGATGAAACCAACTCGGTTATCGAACAACGTGATACCTTGAGCGTAGGTATCTCACAGAGGCTACAGACCAAAAGAGGCACTGGTGATAAGACGCGAACCGTTGACTGGATGTGGCTGGATATGAATGTTACATGGGTGAATAATTCTGATGACGAAGCAGCAACAGTAGGACCGGACAGGTTTATCTGGAACAAGCCGTTTATTCCGCTGCTAAACAGGCACAATACGATATTGAACCCACAAGACAGGTTCGACAGGCGACACGGTGATATATTCGGACCGAGGCGCAATTATTTCGGCGCCGACTATATATGGCGTCTGAGTGATACAACTGCGGTGCTCTCTGATATGAATTTTGATATACAAAGCGGCGTAGTACAGCAATACAATGTTGGTTTTTCGCACCTTCGCTGGCCTGATTTGAGTTATTATTTGGGCAGCAGATATTTAAGACGGCTTGATAACGGGTACGGTGAACATGGCTCTAATGCTTTTACTTTTGCGGCTACGTATGTGCTCGACCCGCGATACACACTTGTTTATTCAGGACAGCTTGATTTTGACTATGGAAAGACTGTACGGAGTGATTTTACGCTTGTAAGGCAGTACCACAGGATATACTGTGGTATTACATATAGCGCCGATTCCTCTTTAGACAGGCAGGCGATAGTATTTAGTATCTGGCCTCAGGGAGTGCCGGATTTAGCGATTGGCTCGGGAAGATATATGGGAACGAGCGGTTCGACTGAATACTAATTATTATTGATTTGGCCCGTGTTAATGTCCGATATTGGATATTTATGAATGTTCAGAATGTTTGGGTAAATAATTTTTTAGCCATAAGATAATTTTGAGTGATTTTAGGAGAATATAATGGCATTGGTTAATACCAAAAAAATGTTTGAGATGGCTTACAAGAACGGCTATGCAATTGGGGCGTTCAATGTGAATAATATGGAAATCACGCAGGGTATTATTGATGCGGTGGCTGAAGAAAAGGCCCCGCTCATCCTGCAGATTTCGAGGGGGGCGCGTGAATACGCCAAGATAAGCTATTTAAAGGCGATTATTAACGTGGTAGTGGAGGAAAATCCTGATATTCCTGTCGCGATTAACCTTGATCACGGTGATACATTTGAGACGTGCAAACAATTTGTCGATGATGGTTTTACGTCGGTTATGATAGATGCTTCACATAAGCCGTTTGAGGAAAACATCGCGGTTACGAAAAAGGTCGTTGAGTACGCTCATGCCCGTGATGTTGTGGTCGAGGCTGAGTTGGGTCAGTTGGGCGGAATTGAAGAAGACATCGTTGGTGTCTCTGAAGATGATATAAGCAAACACCTGGCCGACCCGAATCAGGTCGAAGAATTTGTCGAAAAATCAGGGGTGGATTCCCTGGCGATAGCTATAGGTACCAGCCACGGCGCCTACAAGTTTAAGAAGGAACCGAAGCTGGCTTTTGATGTTTTACAGGAGGTTGCAGACAGGTTGCCCGGCTTTCCGCTGGTTATGCACGGTTCCAGCAGTGTGCTCAAGGAGTTCAAAGACCTCATCAATAAGTACGGCGGGGAAATGCCGAATGCAATGGGCGTGCCTGAAGACGCTGTCAGCAAAGCGTCAAAGATGGCAATCTGCAAGGTGAATATTGATACGGATCTGCGAATGGCTCTGACGGCGAAGATCAGGCAGGTATTTGCCGAAAAGCCCGGCGAATTTGACCCGCGTAAGTATCTGGGACCGGGCAGAACCGCTATTAAGGAAATGGTCAAGCATAAGCTGCACGTTTTGGGCTGCGCCGGAAAAGCGGCTGAATGCGTATAGATTGTCTGTGCTTCCTGCTGCTTTGCTTTGTAGAAAGCAAAGCATGCCGGATGATTGATATTTTAAGAGTGGAAATCGAAAATTAGAAAACGGAAATAGAAAATGGGCTACTTATTTTTACGAAATTCAAGAAACGGGGTTTTTGGGATGAAAAGAACGTACCTAATTAGTTTAAGCTGTTTTGCAGCGTTTTTATTGTTTGCCTGTTATGGCTTTACGGCTCAAACGAACAATGCAGTAGCGCTGCAGTCTGCGTCGGTAACAGTTGGAGGTGAGTCTGCTGTACTGGTAGAACAGATTTGTTCAGAGATTTATGAAGGTGATTTTGCCGGTGCACGACGGCTTGTCAAGAAAAGCAATGAATCTAATAGTGCCGCAATCAGCCAACTGGCGAATGTTATTTCCGAGTATGAAGTGACAGAAGAGAAACGCGGTAAAGCACTAAAGGCTGCTTATGAAGAGCAGTTGGCAGAGCTTGAAAAATTTAAGGCTGAGAAGGATATTGATGACATAAACGATGTCAATGATATTGTTGATGCGCTTTCGGTCATCAACCAGGCGTGTGAGTTTGCAGACGAGTCACAGAAGGAGCAGCTTCTGTCTGATTCTTCCGTCAAAGAAATTTTGCAGAAGGCCATAGATAAGGCTGCCAAATTAGAGGTAGAGGGCAAATGGCTTGAGGCATACACAAATTGCTACGTTTGGCTGATGGCGATAGACTCGGAAAATGAAGGGTATTCGGATTATGCCGACCAGCTTCTGGATAAGGCTGCTATTGCAGTATCTTTTGAGGATAGTCCCTGCGAGACCCGCGAGGAGCGTTTCTCGGGCATTGAGAAAGAGATGTTTATTCGGACGATTGTTTTCTTAGACCTGTATTACGTTAATGCTATTGATTACACACAAATGGCGGCCAAAGCGATTGAGCGGTGCGAATTGTTAGGAGAGGTAATCGGGGCACCGTCTCGATTTAGTCTGGATTCACAAAAGACCAAAGCGAACAGCTCTGATGCAGAGTTTTTACCACCTGATCGTAGGAAGCTTGCAGCCTGGTTGGCGTCATTAGATGCGCTGTCGGATGAAATCAAGTCAGCTTCTGAAGGTTCTCGGGGTTTTGACAAGCGACAGTTTATAGGGGTTTTTGATAAGGTTCTACGACTGAATGGAATGACTTTGGATTTGCCGCAAGAAATATTGATTGCGCAATTTTCAGAGGCTTCGCTCGCTGCACTTGACCCTTATACCGTGATAATCTGGCCCAAGCAGGTGCAGGATTTTGAAAAGATGATGACCAGTGAGTTTACAGGTATCGGGATAGAGATTTCGAAGCCCAAAGGATTATTGACGGTGGCAAGCCTGCTGCCTGATACGCCGGCATACAAATCCGGGCTCGATGCCGGAGACGTAATACAAGCAGTGGACGGGCTTAAGACCAAGGATATGACTCTTAACTGTGCGGTTCACAAGATAACGGGTCCGAAAGGTACAAAAGTTGTGTTGACGATAAAACGGCCCGGTGAAGAAAAGACCAAAGATATTACGATAACAAGGGACAGGATAATTGTGCCGACAATTCGCGGCTGGCAAAGGACCGAATCGGGGCAATGGCGATATATGATTGACCAGAAGAACAAGATCGGTTATGTCCGCCTCACGAGTTTTGCCGCGGAAAGCGCTGCGAGATTAGAGAAGGTATTGCTTCAGCTCGAATCAAAGGGTTTGAGTGGATTGGTTCTGGATTTGCGGTCCAATAGTGGCGGTCTTTTAGACAGCGCAGTTGCTGTAGTTGATAAATTTATCGAAAAAGGATTGATAGTCAAGCGACAAGGGGGATTTGGCAAGATGCCGATTTATGAGAATGCTCACGAGAGAAACACGCATCCGAATTATCCGTTGGTTATACTGGTAAATTCCGGCTCGGCCAGTGCTTCGGAGATTGTGGCCGGTGCGTTGGCGGATGAAAAATATAAGCGTGCAACTCTGGTAGGAACCAGGACCCACGGCAAAGGAAGCGTGCAGGGGATAACGGGCTATCCCGGTGGAGGAGCACAGTTGAAATATACGATGGCGTATTATCACTTGCCTTCCGACCAGCGTGTTGAAAGCCGGGAGGCAATGAGAAAACTTGGCAGAGATGATTGGGGTGTCGGGCCGAATGTCAAAGTTGAACTGAAAAGCAATGAACTTAAAAAAATGATTGAGATGCAGAGAGATAATGACGTGCTGGTTCAGGCCAACCACAATAACGTCAACCATAAACAGAATAAACATACTGTCGAGGAAACCCTCGAGGCTGACCCGCAACTGGAGGTTGGTCTTTTGGTAATAAGGAGTAAATTGATTCAGGCTGAGGCTCCGGTGCTGGCTCAGCGCAATTGACTCACGGCTATGGATATGTGTGAATTTTACGAGTGCAGAGGATATGCTCCGTTAGAAATTCTACAATAGGGCGCGTAAAAGGAATTATAATAATATGATGCAAGAAGAGGTTTCTAACGAGGCAAACAAGTTCGAAAAGCAAAGGCAGGAGAAACTGTCACGTATTAAAGAATTTGGAATTGATCCTTACGGCGGCAGATATGAGGGAGCCGAGCCGGCCGAAGATGTCAAGCTAAGATTTAAGGACGGAGACGAGAGCCAGCAGGCCAAATGTGCCGGCAGGATTGTGCTGTTAAGGGACATTGGGAAGCTGATTTTTATAACTTTGCGAGACCGCAGCGGTACTATCCAGATCGGCTTGAGCAAAAAGCTTCTTAGTGAGCAGTGGTCGCTTGCGAAATTGCTGGATCTTGGTGACATAATCGGTGCGTCCGGGCAGTTGGGAAGGACCAAAACTGGTGAAATTACGATATGGGTTGACGATGTTGTTTTTCTAAGCAAGTGTCTGCTGCAGCCGCCGGAGAAATTTCATGGTCTATCGGATATTGACCAGCGTTACAGGCAGAGATATGTTGATTTGTGGGCTAATCCTGAAGTGATGGAGCGGTTCAAAAACCGCAGCGCAATCATCTATACAATTCGCGAGCTTCTCAAATCCAAAGGATTTTTGGAAGTCGAAACTCCGATGATGCAGACGATAGCCGGAGGAGCTGCGGCCAAGCCTTTCATAACGCATCATAATAGCCTGGACATGGATTTGTTTTTGCGGATTTCACCGGAGCTGTTTCTAAAGAGACTGCTCGTTGGAGGAATGGAGAAAGTTTTTGAGGTAAATCGAAATTTCCGCAACGAAGGATTGAGCCGGCAGCACAATCCGGAATTTACAATGCTCGAAGTGTATCAGGCCTACGGCGATTACAAAGTAATGATGGATTTGACCGAAGAGATTTTTGGGCTTTGTGTGGAAAAATACTGCCAGAGCGAACAGGTGCAGTTCGATGATATGACGATAGATTTTATCCGGCCGTGGCGTCGGGCTACATACTCGGAGCTGCTGAAAGAATACAGCGGTTGCGATATTGATGACATCGAGGCTGTCCGGGCAAAAGCAAAACAGCTCGGACTGGAAGCGGATGTGGATGATGCAGTGGTTGTCAATGAAGTATTTGAGACCACTGTCGAGAACAATTTGGTCGCCCCGACATTTGTGATAGATTATCCGGCGGTGCTGTGTCCTTTAGCCAAACGCAGAAAAGATAATCCACAATTCTCGGAACGGTTTGAATTGTTTATCGCCCGGATGGAATTGGCGAATGCTTATACGGAGCTGAATGACCCTGCCGAGCAATATGAGAATTTCCGTACTCAGCTTCGCGGGCAGGAAGAATCACTGACGAAGATGGACCTGGACTATATTACAGCGTTGAAATACGGCATGCCTCCGGCCGGGGGATTGGGTATTGGGATTGATAGATTAGTTATGGTGCTGACCGGTGTTGCGAGCATTCGTGACGTGGTGCTATTTCCTCTCCTGAGACCTGCAAAAGGTTAGACTTCAACACCGGGCAAAATTCGGGGCTGAACATTAGCGGTTAAATACTTACGGCAAATGCTATGTTGAAAATATTTTTATGGCTGCGCTATCTTCGCAAGAAAAAGATAGTATTTCTGAGCATTGCTGCCGTTGCGTTTTCTGTGTCGTTACTGGTAATCGTTTCCAGTCTGTTCACCGGTTTTATCAATGTATTCGAGCGAGCTGCGGTTGAGGCAATAGGCGATGTGGTTCTTGACCCTTCAGCCAAGTTTGCAAAATACGGGCAGTTTATAGAGCGATTGGAACAAACAGAGGCCGTGGAGGCGGCAACGGCGATACTGAAAGCCGAGGGCCTGTTACATTTGGGCACGGGAAATGTGCGTGCTGTAGCCGTTTGGGGTATTGAGCCCGTTCGACGAGTAAAAGTAATGGGTTTTGACCGTTTTTTGCTCAGGCAAAGAGATTCCGGCGGTAAACCATCTTTCAATATTAAAGGCTCCGAAAACAATATCGGAGGATTTGTGGGAATAGGAGTTTTAGCGGAACCGGATGAAAAGACCGATAAATATGATGTTGAAGCTGTTGAAAAGATGCTCGGTGAGGAAGTTGTTCTTACCACCGGGACTGTAACACAGGTGGACCCGGAGAATGGAAAAAGAGTAGAATTTAAAAGAAGAGTGATTAAATTTACAATTGCAGATGTTGTTGAAACCGGAGTCCATCAATTTGATGAAAGTTGTGTTTATCTTCCGATAGAAAAGCTGCGAAAATATTTATACCCTGAGGAGGAGTTACCGGTTGCCAGCCAGATTCAAATCAAACTCGCAGAAGATACCGACCCTGATGGAGCTGTGGCAGTTATTCGCGGGGTATGGCAGAGTTTTGTTGAGGACGAACTGGGGGGAGACGAGTACCTTATCAGATATACGGAAATTGAAACGGCCAAACAGATACAAAGACCGATGGTTGCTGCGTATCGAAAGCAAATGGGGATTTTGTTATTGATATTTGGTGTTGTGAGCCTTGGTGTTGTTATGCTGATTTTCTGCATATTTTATATGATAGTCAGGCTTAAGCAGAAGGATATTGCCATAATAAAAAGCTGCGGAGCGGCGGGAAGCTCTGTGGCCTGGATTTTTGTCGGGTTTGGCGCTTGTGTTGGAATGATAGGCTCTGTGTTTGGGGTCTTGTTGGGATATATTGTTACAAAGAACATAAATACCATTGAGGAGTGGATAAGCATAATCTTCGGGCTAAAGCTCTGGAAGAGCAGTGTATATATGTTTAGCAAAATACCCGATGAGGTTAATTGGTTCTGGGCCTTGAGTTTCGTATTGTTGGCAATCGTAGCGGCGGTTATTGGGGCATTGATCCCGGCGATTGTCGCGGCGGCGACAAAGCCGGTTAATATTCTAAGATATGAATAAATATCATTCGTGATTGAGATATGCACAAGGTTATTCTTGCATTCAGGTATTTTCTTAAAAGACGTATAACGCACTTTGCTGTGCTTGCAGTTGCGCTTTGCGTTTTTATTGTTGTCGTAGTGATGACTGTAATGACGGGCCTGGTCAATGATTTTAAGCAAAAGAACTACAATTTTGTGGGTGATTGTGTGGTCGGGACCGAATCATTAGTCGGCTTTGCGTATTATGAAGAATTTATCGATATACTTCAAGAACAGAATAATTTTGTCTTGGCCGTCTCTCCTGTAATTAAAAGCTATGCACTGGTAAGCCCCAAAGGTTCAAAGCGAAACAGAGGTCTTGAAATTATAGGAATTGACCCGGTAAGGCATAGCTGGGTAACAGGTTTTGGGAAAACACTGCATTTCCACAAGTCTGATGTATCCAGGGCGTTTGAACCGTCTTATGACCCAAATCTTTTGGGATGTGTTTTGGGGATTGACCTGCGTCTGGAGCGCAATTTCAACAGCGAGTATATTTATGAGTTGAGCCCGGTTCGTGATGCTTTATCCATAAGTTGTTTTCCTCTTACTTCAAGGGGAGCTTTATCAAGAGCTGGTACCGGCCTTGTTAATACAAAAACTTTTTACTACAGTGATACTTCTCAAAGCGGCCTGGCCCGTGTGGACTCTTCATTAATCTATCTGCCGTTCAAACAGACCCAGGAGCTTTGTGGTATGGACCGTTCGGTCAAGAGGGTCAGTGCTATTCATTTAAAGTTTAAACCTGATGTTAAGCTGCTCGCCGGATGTGAGAAAGTAGATTTATTGTGGCAAAAATTCAAACATAATAAGGCCGACGAAAGGCAGGCGTACTTATTGGATACCGTTAACATACAAAGCTGGAAAGATTACAGACGTTCCTCAATTGCGCCGATGGAGAATGAACAAACCGAGTTGATTGTCATGTTTGCTTTTGTAGGGATGACAAATGTCTTTATTGTTTTAGTTGTATTTTATATGATTATCAGCCATAAGACTAAAGACATTGGAATATTGAAGAGCATAGGTGTCTCGAGTATAGATATTATGGAGTTATTTTCCTTCTTTGCTTTTTTGGTTGGTTTTTTAGGTTCTTGCATGGGCCTGCTTGGAGGGTGGATATTCTTGCTGAAAATAAACCGAATAGAAGCCTGGCTTTTTGAACATTTCGGATTCCAATTGTGGGACAGGACATTGTATGCGATAGAAGATATTCCAAACCGGATGAGCCCAAAAGTTATGGCGGTAATTGTCCTTTCGGCGATTATTGCCTGTTTGGCCGGGGCGCTGATACCGAGCTGGCAGGCGGCCAGGCAAAAGCCAATAGAGACTTTGCAGGTAAATCAGTTTTATTGAATATTGTTGATTGCTTCCTCGGATGTGAACGGGCTTTGCGATAACGGTATAATTAATTGGTGATTAGATGAGTGATAACGATTTCATATTAAAGGCCGAGGGGATTCATAAATCTTATCGGATGGGTGCGACCAGGGTCACGGTGCTCAAAGGTGTCGATCTGGCTGTAAAGAAGGGTGAATTTGTGGCAATAATCGGGGCCTCCGGCAGCGGCAAAAGTACACTCCTGCATATATTGGGCGCGTTGGATAAGCCGGACAAGGGGCTCGTGAAGTTTGAGGGCCGGGATTTGAGTCGGCATAGCAGCGGCGAGCTAAACAGATTCCGAAACAAGATGGTGGGATTTGTATTTCAGTTTTATCATTTATTAGACGAATTAAGTGTGTTGGAAAATGTTTTTCTGCCGGTTATGGCGAGTAGAAGTGTAGTCGGCTGGTTTGAGAGCCGCACATGGGCTAAAAACCGAGCCAAAGAGCTGCTTGAGCAGTTTGGATTGTCGCAGCGGACTAAACATAAGCCGTATCAGTTGTCCGGCGGAGAAAGGCAAAGAGTGGCTATCGGCAGAGCATTGATGAATGAACCGAAACTGCTTTTGGCAGATGAACCGACAGGAAATCTTGACTCTGCGACAGGAAATGGTATCTTAGAAGTACTTGAAAAATTGAACAGCCTCGGCCAGACGATTATGATGGTTACACATGATGAGAGGATTGCTCGAAGGGCCGGGAGAATAGTAACATTGGTAGATGGAAAAATAGAGCATAAGAGCATAAAGGATTTGTAGTTTGTGAGCTTTTGTTGCTTTGGAGAGTGTTATGGCATTGAAAATTTGGCTTGATGGAAAACTTGTGGACCAGGCGGATGCAAAAATATCCGTCTTTGACCATGGTCTGCTTTACGGTGACGGGGTCTTCGAAGGTATTCGTGTATATAACAGCAGAATATTTGAATTAGAGGCCCATATTAGGCGGCTTTATAACTCAGCAAAGGCCATACGTCTTGATATCTCGATGAGCCCGGGCAAGCTTATCAGTGCCGTTGAAAAAACCGTTGAAGCCAATGGTGTTATTGACGGTTACATTCGGCTGCTTGTTACGCGCGGCGCGGGAACTTTGGGATTGAATCCCTTCGTTTGTGAGAACAGCAGTATAATTATCATAGCTGATAACATTCAGCTTTATCCTGAAGAGCTTTATGAAACAGGGATGAAGGTAATCAGTGCGACTACGGTTCGTAATCATCCCTTGGCGATTCCGCCTCAGGTCAAGAGCCTGAATTATCTAAACAACATCCTGGCCAAGATTGAAGCGCTGGACTATGAGGTGCCGGAAGCGATTATGTATAACCACGAAGGATATGTGGCCGAAGCGACCGGTGATAATGTTTTTATCATCAGGGATGGTGTGATTTGTACGCCCCCTGCTGAAGCAGGTTCGCTGGAAGGAATAACCCGGAGTGTCGTTATTAGGCTGGCGGGAGAAGACAATCTTGAGGTTGTTGAAAAGAATCTGACGAGATTTGATTTATATGTTTGCGATGAATTTTTCCTCACCGGCACGGCTGCCGAGGTCATTGGAATTGTCGAGATTGACGGCAGGATTATCGGTAAAGGCAAGCCGGGGCCTATCACAAAATTACTGAGAAAAAAGTTCTTCAAATATGCCCACGGCAAGAAGTTGTGAGTTTTGAGTCTTTACTTGTAACTCAGAATTCAAAACTTAAAACTATGAGTTCACCTACCAATATATCCGATGGTGTTTTACAAAGCAGGGTACCTGCTTTTGGGCTTATCGATAGCCATTTAGAGCGGGCAAAAAAGCTGATCAATGAGCAGATGACCGGGCCTTCTGAAGCGCCAGATATGAACCAGTTGCTCGAACATATGCACTGCCACAGCAGCGAAATGATTCGCCCCGGTCTGGTTTTGCTTGCAGGTAAGTGTTGCGGCAAAATTACAGCCGAACATATCCGTGTTGCAGCGATTATTGAGATAATCCACAATGCTACTCTGCTGCACGATGATGTTATCGACAAGGGGCAAAAACGGCATAACAGGCCCTCGGTAAATAATATTTGTAGTAATGAAAATGCGGTGTTGTTGGGTGATTTTTTATTAGGTCGTGTTTTTCAGATGTGTGCCGGGTTGAAGCCCCAGGTAAATGAGGTGATTGCCGGTGCAGCGGTTCGGATATGTGAGGGCCAGTTGAGACAGATAGCTCAAAGGCGGAATTGGCAATTAAGCGAGTCGGAATATATTGACGTTATCACTGAAAAAAGTGCCGTTATCTTTAGCACTGCCTGCCGCCTTGGCGCGCTTTTGTCACAGGGGACCGAGCCCCAGACTCAGTCGTTAGCTGAATATGGTTTAAACGCCGGCATTGCGTATCAAATTACCGACGATTTGCTCGATGTAATTGCCGATGAAAACGAAACGGAAAAAACGGCTGGCAATGATATTGACAAACGTAAGCTGAACTTGGTTTTTATACATTTGTTGAGTTCGGTTGACGAGAAGGAGAAAGAGGCGGTTATAAATTCGTATTTCGAACAAACAGATATGAAATACGATAGGGATTTTTTGGCGAAGATGTTAAGACGTTATAAAAGTCTGGAATATATGAGGGCTCGGGTGCAAGACTTTGTTGCTGAGTCTGTCGGAGTGTTGGGACTTTTTAAAGAAAGCGATGCCAAAGATGCTCTGATTGAGACAGTGAAATTTATGGCTTGCAGAACAACATAATGTCGGTTCATTTAGTGAGCTGATGTAATGGGCAAACAAAAAAAGGCCGGCTTTTTTAAGACCGGCCTTTGTTAATTATATTACTTAGTCGTTTTAGAATGAATACTTCAGACCTAAGCTGGCCCAGGTGAGATCCTTATCTTCATTGAGTCGATAGAGTGTCGGTTCAAGTACTCTCTGATGGTAAACGCCCGGCGTCAAAGTAAGATTGTTTCCGAGGTCGAAATCAGTAGAGACACCTAAGACAAAATGCGACAAATCGTGGGGCATGCCTATGGCACCAGCTCCATCGTTATAGACCAATGCTGCGGACAGATGAAGGATTTGCTCAGGAAGGTCGGGGAGCAGGTCCTCAACGGGCATGTCATAGCCAAGTCCAAGGATATGTACCCAGCCGGAAATATCATTAGTAGTCAATGAAGGTTGGGAACTGGGATGACCGCTATCAGATTTCCACATTCTAACAAGGGTGTAGCTTGGGACGACACCTGCCGGGCAGATTTCCGGCCAGGAAAGAGAAGCAAACATTTCCTGTATATTTACTAAATCGCTTGGGAGCTTCGGGTAATCAATATATGTCCAACCAATCGTGTAGTTAGTGGTGTAAGTCTCATATTCAAGGCATTTGCCGCTATAAGTTAAGGTCAGCCATAATTCCTCGGCATCTACGAGACTACCATGACCGACTGAACTGGAATTCATCAAAACCCACTTTGTACTTAAACCGAATCCCGTACCATAAAGGTCCAGATCGAGGGTGGATTCAGTTGCACCTTTGCCATGGGCTCCGACCGTCCTGTCGATACCATACCATGTATAAGCGCTGCGGTAGGTTACATCGAGACTTCCAGTAAGCTCGCCTTCCTGTGCCTGAACAAAACCCACTGTACTCAAGAAAATAATAACAGCTAACAAAATTCCTTTCTTCATGTTCATCTCCTTTAATAACTAAACTCCATTTTAAAATTTCCCTGTTACGTTAAACGTCACTATATTAATTACATTATAAAATTAAACCACCCACCACCTATCTAAGGAGTTTATCGGCTTATGGCTGTAAATCAAATAAAAAAAAACTTTTTTTTATATTATTTTTGTATTTGTTGTTTATGAGATAACAGGACAAAATATCGGCATCAGTGCTCCTCATTTAGTAGTATTCCGAATAAACTTTCGACAGTTTTACACTTCTGATATATAATATGGTACTATGGTCAAAAACAAGAGTGGCAAAACTCTGTTCAGCGGCACTGAAGAGGCGAATATCGATTCAGTGGCGCCGCTGGCGGCTCGCATGAGGCCCAGAAAGCTTGATGAATTTATCGGACAAAGGCATTTTCTTGGGTCCGATAAGCTTTTGACGAGGATTCTCGAGGCGGATAGGCTCAGCAGCCTGATATTTTATGGCCCTCCGGGGGTCGGCAAGACCTCCTTGGCGATGGTAATTGCGAACTATACGAATGCCGAATTTTACTATCTAAGCGCTCCTGCGGCCAGCGTGAAAGATATTCGGCAGATAATCGATCACGCCCGTGGCAGACTCGCAGTGGATAAAACCAGGACAGTGCTTTTTATCGACGAAATTCACCGCTTCAACCGTGCACAGCAGGATGTCCTGCTGGATGATGTCGAGGCGGGCGTTTTGATCCTCATAGGTGCCACTACTGAAAACCCTTTTTTTTCGGTCAATTCGCCCCTGATATCCCGCAGCACAGTATTTCATTTTGAGCCGTTGAAACAAGAAGATATTGTGCAATTGCTGAAAATGGCAATTAACGATTCCCAGCGGGGACTCGGTAAACTTGATATCGAGGCGGACCAGAAAGCACTGAATTTTTTAGCGGTTATGTGCGATGGGGATGCCAGAAAAGCCCTGACGGCCCTTGAGGTGGGCGTGTTGTCGCAGGGGTCCCGAAAATCCAATGCGAAAATAAAATTTAATCTGGAAGTTGCGACCGAGTCGATACAACAGAAGACGATTAACTATAACGGCACGGGCGATACGCACTATGATCTGGCAAGTGCTTTGCAGAAGAGTATGCGGGGTTCGGACCCTGATGCCACGGTTTACTGGCTTGCTCGTATGTTAACGGGTGGAGAAGATACGCGATTTATCGCCCGGCGCATTGCGATTTGTGCTGCTGAAGACGTGGGAAACGCCGATCCTATGGCAACTGTGTTAGCTGCGGCGGCCGTTCAGATATCTGAGTTTGTTGGTTTGCCGGAAGCACAGTTGGCGTTAGCTCAGGCGGCGTTATACGTTGCGTGTGCGCCAAAATCGAACGCGTCAGCTTGTGCTGTATGGTCGGCAATGTCGGATGCAAAACAGCAGCCGACTATACAAGTGCCAAAACATTTGAAAGACAGCCACTATGCGGCTGCAAAAAAAATGGGTTTTGGGGTTGATTACAAGTATCCTCACAATTTTAAGGACGGTTTCGTGCAACAGGAATATCTTCCGGCCCAAGTGAAGAAAAAATATTACATGCCGAAAGATGTCGGTTGTGAAAAAAATATTAAGCGCTATTTACAAAAGTTGCAAAGCTTGATACAAAACAGCAAACCTGTCGAAGACAATACCGTAGAGAAGGATAGGTAAATGGACAAGGCTCAGTTGCGCCGGGAATTGCAAAAATGTCTGCTTTCTATAACATCTCAGCAGAGGAGTGAAAAAAGCCGGAAAGCCTGCAAGAATTTGGTTTCGATACCGCAATTTCAAAGTGCATCGATGATTATGATGTTTTTGTCTCTTCCGCACGAGGTTGATACGTCCGAGGCAATACTGAACGCCTGGCAGCTTGGTAAGGCTGTAGCAGTGCCGAAGGTTTCCTGGCAGCAAAGGCATATGATAGCCGTACAGATAAACTCACTGGAAACGGGGATTTCGACCGAAGCATCAGGCCTGCAAAATCCTATAGCAGGGGCACCGGTGGCATTTGAGGAGATTGATTTGGTGGTAACGCCGGGGTTGGGATTTGACAAAAAGGGCAATCGACTTGGTCGGGGCGGTTCCTATTACGACAGGTTTTTCGCTAATACCGAACTTAAGGCTTCCAGATGCGGCTTTGGTTTTGCAGAGCAGTTAGTTGAGACAATACCGGTGGCAGAGCATGATGAGCCGGTAGATATTTTAGTTACGGAAAAGGAAATAATATATATTAAGGAACCCCGCGAGACGGGAATCCAATAACGCTAAAGGAGAATAAAATGGCTCGTCGTTCTCGTCGTCTGCGAAGCAGACGAAGACCCCAGCAACGCTGGAGATATTTCGTTCTGGTTTTGCTTATCATTGGTGTGGTTATTGCTGTTAGATATGGTTTTTACGGTAAAGACACAAATCCGGAAGATGTTAACGGTGCCACACTTGAATCAAAAATGCCGGAAGTGAAGGAAAAAGAGACGGAGGTGGCTAAGGAGCCGGAACCACTGCCGGAACGCCTGCCGGAACCAATACCGGAACCAATACCGGAGCGGATACCTGAGCCGGAGCCAAAATTGCCCGTAGTTGATACGAAGCCGGATGTCCCCGACATTGCACCCTTGCAGGATATTGCACCTAATTCGGAGGCTGAAGCGTTGATTACCGAAGCCGCAGCGCTGCTCAGCGAAAAGCCCGAGAGGGTTATAGAGGCCCGTACAAAGTTGACTGAGGCGTTTCGAATGCCTTTGAATAAACAGCAGCGGGCATATGTGAAGGAGCAGCTAACGGATCTTGCCGATAAATGGCTGTTCAGCAAGACTATTTATCCTGATGACAAGCTTTGCAGCAGTTATAAGGTCAAGTCGGGTGATTTACTTTCTACGATTGCCAGGAAGTATAAAGTCCCCTGGGAAATTCTTTTGGGAATTAACAAAATCAGAAAACCCGAGAATTTAAGGGCCGGTGAAACGATAAAAGTCGTCAATGGTCCGTTCCATGTGAGAGTGGATCGTTCGTCTTTTATTATGGATTTGTATCTTCAGGATAAAACTTTTGTTCGTAGTTTTCGTGTTGGTTTGGGCAAGTCGGGACG